>JAUPTP010000150.1 GCA_030918015.1 Pseudomonadota bacterium | reverse complement strand
ATCCGCGCATCGAACCAGGTTCGGGCCGACTTCGCCAGCGGCTCGCCCCCCCGGCGGCCGATGGCCGCCTGCCAGCGCTCGGCCGACTTGCCCTCGTCATGGACCGGTGCGCCCTGCAGCAGCGCCGAACGGAACGGCTCGACCAGGGGCAGCCCGTGCAGCAGCGCCGCCGCCGCCCGCCCGGCCAGCCGGTGATGATCGGCCAGCAGCCGGTCACAGCGCGACGGGCTGGCCAGATCGCCATCATCGGGCATGCGCACGCCAGGACGCTGCAGCCAGCACTGCAGCACGCCGGTCCAGCCTCGGGCCATGGGCACCGGCACCGGCTCATGCCAGGCCACCTGCCAGCCCGGCATCGCACCGGACAGCACGTCGTCGATCGAGGCATGCCAGTCGTCCGCCGAAGCAATCGCCTCAAGCTCGTCATCGCCGTCCTCGCCGTCGTTCAGACGCCAGCGCACGCCAAGCACATCGCTGCTGCGGCACGACAGCGACAGGCACACCCGGTCGCCCCGGTCATGCCCGGCGGCATCGACATGCCGTCCGGACACGTCGCAGACCATCGCCATCGCCGCCGGGTCAGGCACGCCGCCCGGCGCCAGCCCCCCCAGATCGCAGGCCAGAATCAGCACATCCCCATCCTGCAGGCGAGGCAGCCGGCGACCAGGCCGGAGGATCCCGACCCTCGAGCCCTCGGAGAACAGCCGCAGCACCGGCACGCCCGGCTTGCTTCCCCAGGTCTTCAGCCGATCCTCGATCAGCTTCTCCGCCTTGAACGCCGGCACCCTCGCCTGCTCGCGCAGACTGACCGGCCAGGCCTGGAGCCACTGCGCCAGGTCGATCTCGCTGCCCGTCTCCGGCAGGACACGCCAGACCAGCTGGACCTCGGCCTGCTCCAGCTGGACCCCGTGGATATAGAGACTGCGCGCAGGCTCATCGAGCCGGGCCGAGGTCAACGCATACAGGTCGACGATGTCGCGCACCAGCGCACGCTGGGACGGCGGCGGCTCAATGGCCGCCGGGTAGTCTGGATGCGTCAGCAGCCGCGACAGGGCATGAGGACTGGCATCAAGCCCCCCCGCTTCAAGCGGCGGCAGCGTCTGCAGCAAGCCCATCGCCCGCCCGATGCGCTCGTCCAGCATTTTTGGACGCTTCGCGGCCTGCGGAAAGATCTCGATCCGCCCGGTCGACCGTCCACGACGATTGCAGCGCCCGATGCGCTGAGCGATGCGGTCCAGCGTCACCTCGTCGCACAGGAGGACGTCGGCATCCAGGTCCAGTCCGATTTCCCCGGCAGCCGTGGCCACCAGCACCGCACCGCCCTCTGGACGCGGATCCAGAGGCCGCAACCGACGCACCACCTCCGTCTGCAGGAGCTGATCACGCTCGAACGCCCGCATCGTGCCCGTCAGGCAAGCCACCAGCGCGATGCCCGCCTTGGCGATCAGGGTGGCGGCCTTGCCTGCATCTTCAGGCGAGCTGAGATAGACCAGCACCGCTCGGCCCGCACGCGCCTCGGACACCGCCGATCTGACCAGATCGACCATCCCTCCCGCCGCATGACAGACCAGCGCTTTGGCCGCCTTCATTCGACGCAGAAGCTCAGGGGCCGCATCAGGCTCGCAGCGAATGACCTGCCGTCCCGGCGGCAGATGCCGTGGCGTGGCGCTCATCTCGATCACGGACAGCGGCGGCATGCCCAGCCTGCGCGCCCCAGCTTCCGCCAGGGTCTCGATGCTGCGCAGCAATGCCGTCAACGCAGGCGACAGATGCGCCTCGTCATGCACGATGAGCGTGTCGACCCCCAGCAACCCTGCGTGGGTGGCACGTCGTGATCGCCCCAGGCCATACCCGCCGAACAGGAGACGAGACCCGGCCATGTCGGGCGTCGCCGCGATGATGGCCGGCCGACTGGGGTCGAGCATCCAGGTTCCCGCATCGGCATGCTGACCACGCAAGGTCGACACCACCAAGGGCGCCCCCTGCAGTCCGCTCGGCGACATCTTCTCCAGAACGGCGCGCAAATCCGCCAGCTCAGGTCGCTCGAGAGCCGCCAGCAGCGCCTCGGCCAGATCGGAGGCCGCATCGACCAGTGCGCGACGGTTGATGACCACCATGTAGCGTCGCGGCAGCGTGACCTGGCCACGCCGGGCTTGCCCGATCAGCGCGGCCGCCCAGCACACCATCACCGCGGTTTTGCCTGCGCCCGTCGGGGCCTGAATCGCACCGGGGATCTTGCCGAGGCAGAAGGCCTCCACCACCTCGTGCTGCCAGGGATAGGGCTCGCCCATGCCCAAGGCATTCATCAGCCGGTTCAGGACCTCCCTGCCGACTTGCTTGATGTCATCATCCATATGCAGCGGCCCGTCTGTGCGGGCATCCATTGCCAACCTATCGGAGCGACGGCCACCATAGCAAAGGAAATGAAAAATTTCCGCCGAATGCAGCAATCTGCAGAAATTTGTGCGGAGCGATGCACGGATCGCCCCATCAAAAGTCAGCCCACAAAGGCCAACGGGTTAGACCCTTGTGAGGTCTAACCCGTTGATTTCATTGGTCGGGGCGGCGGGATTCGAACTCGCTACCCCTTGCACCCCATGCAAGTCAACTCGCGTACATGGCGATTCCTGATCGGCCCCCACTGTTCGCACGATTCCATGTAAATCAACGACTTACATAGCGTCTTTGTTCACGCCCGTCCGTAGACGTACACTGGAAGCTGACCAATTGCAGACACCAAGTAGGCACCTCAGATGCCGAACAGGCACGGAAGGCACAGATGAAGATCACGGACAGGGCGATGCAGGCGGCGTCAACTCAGGCCGATCAGTGGCTGGTCGAGTCGTTCGGGCGCGGACATGGCGCACTGGTGGGGCGCATCACGCCGGCTGGGACAAGGGGCTTCTACTACCGCTACTCAGGCCCCAATGGGCAGGTGCGGATACCGATTGGCCAATTCGCCGCCAAGGGGGACGGCTCCACAGCTTTCACCGTGGCTCAGGCAAGGTCACAGGCGATGCGCTGGGCGGCGCTCTACCGCGCAGGCTTCAAGGATCTGCGCGCCCACTTGGAGCAGCAGCAAGCCATCCGCGAGCAGCAACAGGCCGACGAACTGCGAGCGCTCGAAGAAGCCCGGCGGGCCGACGAACTGGAGCGGCGGCGCCGCGTCACCGTCCGTGACCTGTTCGAGCGATGGCGCGACCTGGAGCTGAAAGCCCGCACCCTGCCAAGCGGGGAGCGCACCGGCCGCAAGGACTCGGGTGCGCTGGCCCTGGCGCAGTTCGAGCGGCACGTGTTCCCGCACATCGGCGACTTGACCGCCAAGGACGTGACCCGCGCCGACGTGCTGCGCGTGATCGATGCGCAACTGACCGAGGGCAAGCAGCGCACCGCGCAGATGCTGTTCGCCGACCTGCGGCAGATGTTCGCCTTCGGGCTCGACCGTGAGCTGATCGCGTCCGACCCAATGGCGACGCTGAAGAAGGCCCGCATCGTCGGCACCGGCACCGAGCGAGATCGCATCCTGTCGGCAGACGAGGTGCGGCAGCTGGCCGACGCCCTGCCCCGCGCCAACATGAGCCCGCGCAGCGTCTGTGCCGTCTGGGTGACCTTGGCGACAGGTTGCCGAGTCGGCGAGCTGATGGGCGTCACCTGGGCGGATGCCGGCACAGACCGCGCTGTTCTACAGGCCGTCGCCGACGTGGAGGGGGTCAAGCTCGGCTTCGTCGATCTGGCCGCCCGCACCTGGCACCTGCCGGACACCAAGAGCGGGCGCGAGCACACCATTCACCTGTCGGCCTTCGCTGTTCGCCAGTTCGAGCGGCTGCACGAGCTGCGCGAGTCGTGCGCCTGGGTGTTCCCGAGCACAGCCGGCACCGGGCCGGTCTGCCCGAAGTCCTTCAACAAGCAGCTATCCGACCGCCAGCGCACCGACGAAGAGCGCATGAGCCGCCGCAGCAAGGCCGTTGACGCCCTGGCACTTCCTGGCGGTCGATGGACACCGCACGACCTGCGCCGCACTGCCGCGTCGCTGATGGCCGGCCTGGGGATCAGTGGCGACGTGATCGACGAGAGCCTGAATCACCAGATCGAAAGCCGGGTTCGCCGGACCTACATCCGAGATCGACGCGAGGCCGACCAAGCGCGCGCGTTCGATGCCCTGGGTGAGCGGCTGGCCGAACTGGCGGAACAGGTGGCGCCAGCGTCGAACGTGACCCGGATTCGAGCCGCCTGACGCGCATGGCCGACCCGAGCCGTCCAGCGCCCAATGAAGAAAGTTCATTTCACCCCGGAAATTGAACAGATGCTGGGGAACATCTGTGCACGGCCAATGCCTGCCGCAAACCACGACCGACGAGGAAAGACCCCCATGACCGACCACAGCCTGATGACTATTCCCGAAGCCTGTGCCGCCCTGCGCGTGTCGCGCGGATTCATCTACGCGCTCGCCAAGCGCGAAGCCCTGACGCTGGTGAAGCTGGGTCGCGCCTCCCGCGTCCGCGCCGCCGATGTCGCACGTCTGGCTCAAACGGGCGCGGCGTAATGACCGGAAAAGAGAAGGCCCGGCGACCGTAGCAGCGGTCCCGGGCCATGTGTTCAACGCAAAGCAGAGAGCAAAGAACAGGACTGATCTTCCCATGATCGACCGCCATATTCAACAGCTTGCCGCCGCCCTGGCGCAACAGGCCCCAGCCGGCACCGCCCGGTAATCCAGCGAGGACACCAGATGAAGACACCCTGCCGGGTGGAGCCGCTGCATTGCCCAAACGCTGCTGCCTACCGCCTGAATTCCCTCATCACCCGCGCCGCCCTGGCCGCTGTCGCGCTGGCGCCGGCCCTCGTGCCGGGCTGCTGCATCGCCGCGAGGTGGGCGGCATGAGCAACTTCAACGAGATCCACGCCCATGCCAAGCTGGCCGGCTGGGACGTGGCCGAGATCGACGACGGCTACATCGTGAGCCGCTGGGGTATGTCGCGCTGGCTGCCGGACCTGGCTGCCGTCGCCGGCTTCCTGCGCCGTGCGGGGGTGCCCGCATGACCCCGCGCCGCGACTACACCGAGGCCGATGCTCGCGACGCTGCACCCTTCGTCCCAATGGACGGCACGAGGGATGAATGGGTCCGCGCCCTCGCTGCCGGCCTGAGCGACGATGAGCTGATCGAGCTGTCCAGCCTGGCGCCGAACTACGGGGGCGAGCGCGCGACCCGCTCCACGCTGCGCAGCCTGCGCGGTGCTGGTGTCGGTGCTGGAACGTGGTTCTACCTGGCTCGGCTCAACGGCTGGAGGCCTGCCGCCGCTGGGGAGACCCGCCCGGCCCGTCCTGCGCCCGTCGTGCGCGCCGTGGCGCCTGAGCCTGAGCGGCACCAGCGCGAGACCCTGAGCCCCTACGGCCGTCGCCTGTGGGCTTCCTCGCTGCCGCTGGCCGGCACGGTCGGCGCCGACTACCTGACCGCTCGCGGCTGCTTCACCCCGCCTGAGGATGGCGATCTGCGCTTCCTGCCGGCGCACCGTCACCCGCTGGGCGACTACATCGGCCCGGCCCTGGTCGCGCTGGTGACGGACATCGAAACCTGCACGTCGATCAGTTTGCACATCACCTGGGTCCGCCCGGACGGCACCAAGGCTGACACGCCCGGTCCCGCTCGGCTGCTGCTGGGCGGGCATCGGAAGGCCGGCGGCGTCATCCGGCTGTGGCCTGACGAGGCAGTCACGCACGGCCTGGCAGTCGGTGAAGGCATCGAGTCGTGCCTATCTCTGGCCCATGCCTTTACGCCGGTCTGGAGCTGCATCGATGCCGGCAACCTGGCCGCGCTGCCGGTGCTGGCCGGGGTCGAGGCCCTGACCGTGGCGCGAGACAACGATCCGGCCGGCCGCCGCGCGGCGCAGACCGTGGCCGAACGATGGGCCGCCGCTGGCGCAGAAGTCGCCATCGTGGCGGCTGTCGGCGAGGGTCAAGACCTGAACAATGTAACAAGCAAGGAGGCCGCATGACGAGCCCGAAGGAAGCCATTCAAGCCCGTTTCGAGGCCCGGCAGATGATTCCGCGTCCCGTTCAAGGCGTCCCCGAAGATGCTCAAAAAACCCCGAAGGTGCTCAAGGTGCTCAACGCACAGGGTGAGCATCTTCATGAGCATCTTTGTGAGCACCTTGAGCAAGTTCGGCCGAAAGCCGCAGACGGCGTGATCCTGACCCGCGCGTCAGACCTCAAGATCACGCCGATCATCTGGCTCTGGCGCGACTGGCTGGCATGCGGAAAGTTAC
>JAUPTP010000149.1 GCA_030918015.1 Pseudomonadota bacterium | reverse complement strand
TCGATCTTCACGCCCAGCGAAGCGGCCTCGCGGCGCTGCACCAGCTGGTCGTAGTTCTTGCGCAGGATCTCGTAGTCGCGGTTGAGCTGGGCCAGCTCGGCCTCGGCCTGCGGCACGCGGTTGGCCTGCGAGCGGATCTCGTCGAGCCGCGCATCCTGCGCCTCGAGCTGGCCGCGCAGCGTCGCCACGTTGGCCTCGGCGTCCGAGAGGTTGTTGCGCAGGCGCTGGTAGACCGGGTTGGTCGCGGCGACACGGCGCTTCGGATTCTCGGCCTGCAGGCGCTTGAGCTCCTCGGTGCGCTTCTGCTCGAGCTCGCCGATCATGCGCCGCGTCGAGACCACGTCCGGGTGCATGTCGGTGTAGCGGCGCTCCATGTCGTCGAGCTGGCGCTTGAGCGTGCGGATGCGCTCGTCCAGATCCGGCGTGAGCGACACCGCGGAGGCCGCGCCCATCGGCAGCTGCGGCTCCTCGTTCTCCAGATCACGGCGGACCGCGTCACGGCCACGCTCGGCCGCGCTGAGCTGGATGCGCAGCCGATTGACCTCGTCGGTCACGGCCTGGATGCGGCCGAAGAAATCCTGAGCCTGCGTCGAGGCAATGCTCATGTTGCGCAGCTTGAACTCCTTCACGCGGTTCTCGGCCTCGGTGAGCTTGGCCTCGTAGACGGTGATCTGCTCGTCGATGAAGCGGCTGGCGTCGGCGGAGTCCTTGCGCTTGGCCGCGACACCGTTCTCCATGAACAGCTTGACCATGCCCTCGATCACGCGGAAGGCGCGCTGGCCATCGACGTCACGATAGCTGAGCGCGTAGAGGTTGTTGCCCCCGGTCTGCACCAGCTTGATGTCCTTCATCAGGCGTTCGGCCTCGGCGTCGAGCTTGGCCGAGTTCACCGGCACCAGCTTGCCGCCGGGCGCATCGGCCGCGAACAGCTTCGGCTGGTCTTTCTTGAGCAGCAGTTCGACGTTCGGGCGGGAGATCAGCGTGCGGCCGATCATCTTGACCTGCTGGTCGATGTCGGGCTGGAACGCCAGGCCGACCATCATCGGGCGCAGAACGGTCTGCGTGTCGACATAGATGCTGGCCTTGGCCTCGCGCCGCTCGGGCACGACCAGGACCACGAGGGCACCGAGAACGGCGATCAGCCAGGCGGCGACGACGCCCGTCCAGCGGTATCGCCAGACGCTCGCGGCCAGGAGCGTCATCTGTCGGGAGAAATCATTCATACCGGCGGTCTACCTGTAGTCTTCGATTCAGGCCGTGACCTGGCCACCGCGCTTGCGCGGTGGCACCTCGGCCACGGGCCTGCAAGGGGGTCTCAGAACCAGCTCTGCGGCACGATGATGATGTCGCCCGGCTTGACATCCACGTTGGCGGAGATGTCACCGCGCTTGAGCAGATCCTTCAGGCGGATGCTGTACTGCTTGCCGGCTTCGGAGCCGCGCACCAGCACGGCGCCGTTGCCATCGGCGAAGTCGGTCAGACCGCCCACCTGGATCATGACATCGAGCAGGCTCATGTTCTGACGGAACGCCACGCTCTGGGGCTTGGCCGCCTCGCCGACGATCCGGATCTGGTCGCTGTAGACGCCCTGGAAGCTGCCGACCACCACGGTCACCACCGGATCGCGGATCACCTTGCCGAGTTCGGCGGCGATCTCCTGGGACAGCGCATCGGGGCTCTTGCCCGAGGCCTGCACGTCGGCCACCAGCGGCGTCGAGATGCGGCCGTCCGGACGCACGGTCACGATGGCCGAAAGCTCGGGATTGCGCCAGACCACGATGTTGAGCGTGTCCAGCGGGCCGATCTTGTAGCGGTGGTCGGGGGTCTCGGCAGACCGGGGGGCCGGCGGATACCGTCCGGTGCTGCAGCCCGACAGGCTGCCGAAGGCCACCACCGAAGCCAGCAGCACAGCGGCCGCGCGCGACAGACGGCCCGTTTCGATCCTCATGCGAATTCCTCTCTTGAAAATTCCAAGCATCCTGCGAGCGTGCGCGGCACGCGACCTGATCGTACGCCGACCACGCAAGAAATTCTTACAAGTTCACCACCAAGCACAGCGTTCGTGAATCATGCGTGTGCATGGTTGACGCCAATGTATAAGTGATAAAAACGAACGATTCCTGAAGTGAAAACAGCGCACGAACCAGGCTCGTGCGCTGCCACTGTGAAAGCAATGCCAGCCGGGTCGATGTGAGCGGACCGGGCCGAGCATGGCAAGGAACTCAGTGAGCCCCCTCCCGGAAGAGCACCACGCTGACCGTTTCGATCAGAACCTGCAGATCCAGCAGGAGCGAGTTGTTCTTGACGTAGTAGAGGTCGAACTGGTGCTTCTTGCGCGCATCTTCCAGCGACGCACCGTAGGCATAGCGCACCTGGGCCCAGCCGGTCAGCCCGGGCTTCACGGTGTGACGCAGGTCATAGTACGGGATCTGTTCGCGCAGTTGTGCGACAAAGGACGGACGCTCCGGACGCGGACCGACCATGCTCATCTCGCCACGCAGCACGCTGAACAGCTGCGGCAGCTCGTCGATGCGGGTCTTGCGGATGAACGCACCGACGCGGGTGATGCGCGAATCGTTCTTCGAGGCCCAGCGGGCGACGCCATCCTTCTCGGCATCGGTGCGCATGCTGCGGAACTTGATGCACATGAAGCCCTTGCCGCCCAGACCGACGCGCTCCTGCTTGTAGATGATCGGCCCGGGGCTGTCGAGCTTGATCAGCAGCGCCGTCAGCATCATCACCGGCGCGCCGATGATCAGCAGCACCGACGAGCTGACGATGTCGAACAGCCGCTTGGTGATCTCGCGCGCCTGGCCCTGCACGAAGCCGTCGCCATAGACCAGCCAGCTGGCCTTGAGGCTGTCGACCGGCACCTCGGCCTTGGTGCGCTCGTAGAAGTAGGCCAGGTCCATGATCGGCACGCCACCGATGCGGCACTCGAGCAGGTCGTTCATCGGCACGCCGCCGCCGCGCTGCTCGCGCACCGCCACGATGATCTCGTTGATGCGGTGCTCCCGCACCAGTTCCACCAGCTTCTGGCTGGACTCGAAGACATGGGCCGCTCCCCGCAGCGCAGCGCGGTCGATCTGCTCGGTCGTGGGATAGAAGCCGACCACGTCATAGCCCGCCCACTGCCCACCCGCGCGCAGGTCGGTGCAGACCTGGCGGGCATCCGGTCCGGTGCCCACGATCAGCACCCGACGGGTCCCCACGGCCTGGCGCACCATCCAGGCCGCGCCGCGATACAGCATCAGGCCCAGCAGCAGATACACCAGCGAATATCCGACCAGCTGACCAGCATATCCGTCATAGCTGATGTACTGGATGGCCAGATACGTGATGTAGCCCCCCGCCAGAAATGAAAAACAGATACGCAGGATCATCGGCATCAGACCGAGATTGCGATGCCGATAGAGCCCGACGAAGGAATACAGCAGCGCCATCACCAGCGCGAAGGAAAAGGCCACCAGCAGAATGTTCGGCGTGATGATCTGCGCCAGCGGACTCACACCGGGCAGCGGGCTGGCCAGGGTGGCCGCCGACAGCAGCGCGGCAATGAAGCAAAGCAGCCCGTCCGCGAACAGCTCAACGAAGTGAGTCCCCGACGATCGGTGCTGGAAAACTCGAAACATCCTGACAGCCCCCTAGAAAAAACTGGAGTTGGTTCTCACGTCACGAAGAACGGGAGGTCTCCAGACAACCTCCTGATTTTCGATCTGGATCGCTCCATCGCCGCTGATCCAGACTTCTTGATCCCTCATGCAGGGGAAACTGGAGCATGATTGTGTGACGTATTGACGAGAGAGTGACGGTTTGTACCAACTGCGACAACGGGCAAGCGCATCTCAGTTCGTGCCCTCATTCTCGGGGCCCCGCCCAATCTGGCAAAAGAAGTAATTACGGGGCCGGCGGCAGAAACACGTTGTCACCCTGGAAACGTGATCTATTCACTTCGAAATCCCCCCGCGTTCCAGTGGCCAGCAGGGAACCCCCTGTCAGCACTTCAGGCCGACATGCAGGGCGACGACGCCTGCGGTCAGGTTGTGGACATCGACATGGCCGAAGCCGGCCGTCTTCATCATCGCCTTCAGCTCGGCCTGCCCCGGATGCATGCGGATGGACTCCGCCAGGTAGCGGTAGCTTTCCGCATCGCCGGCCACCATCCGACCCAGCCTGGGCAGCACGCTGAAGGAGTACCAGTCGTAGACCTTCTCGAGCGGTGCAGCCACCTTCGAGAACTCCAGCACCATCAGCTTGCCGCCCGGCTTGAGCACCCGGCACATCTCGGCCAGCGCGACGTCCTTGTGGGTCATGTTGCGCAGGCCGAAGGCGACCGACACGATGTCGAAGCGGTTGTCGGGGAACGGCAGCTTCTCGGCATCGCACAGCACGGTCGAGAGCACCAGCCCTTCGTCGACCAGACGGTCACGGCCGCGGCTCAGCATCGCCTCGTTGATGTCGGTGTGCACCACGCAGCCGCTGCGGCCGACCTTGCGCGCGAAGGCGCGGCTCAGGTCACCGGTGCCGCCCGCGATGTCGAGCACCTGCTGGCCCTCGCGCGCACCGGACACGGCCAGCGTGTAGGCCTTCCAGAGCCGGTGCATGCCGCCCGACATCAGGTCGTTCATCACGTCATAGCGGGCCGCGACCGAGTCGAACACGCCGCGCACCATGCGCGCCTTGTTCTGTTCATCAACCGTCTTGAAACCGAAGTGGGTATCGCTCATGGGCAGGGAAGAATCGGGGGCCTCAATGTCCGTGGGATGCGCAGCCGCCCCCCGCGGGCGCGGCGCTCTGCATCGGTGCGTCGCGGTCGGCACCGGCGGCGGTCAGCCGGTCGAGATAGTCCTGCCACAGGGCCTGCTGGCGCAGACCCAGGTCATGCAGCATCTCCCAGGTGTAGAGACCGCTGTCATGCCCGTCGCTGAAGACCGGCTGGATGGCGTAGTGGCCGACCAGCTGCAGATCGACGATGTCGACCTGGCGCTTGCCGGTCTGCAGCACCTCCTGGCCCGGGCCGTGGCCCCGGACTTCGGCCGAGGGCGAGTAGACCCGCATCAGCTCGAAGGGAAGCCGGAAGACGTTGCCGTCATCGAAACCGATCTCCAGCACGCGGGACTGCTGGTGCAGCGTCAGGGCGGTGGGCTGGGGGGCAGACTGACGGGTCATCGGGATCTCATCCGGAAAAAGGCGCAGGGGCGGCGTCGATCATGAGGATCGGGATGCCCGGTCAGGACGCCCCGTGCCTCACGGCACGAGGGATTATCCGCGACACCGCGGCCTTGCGACCATGATCCCGACGAATCCAGGCGATCAGACCAGAACCCGCTCGATGCCGCCGGCGTTGGCCCGGCCGACATAGTCAGGCATCCAGTTCTCGCCCAGGATCTGGCGTGCCATCTCGACGACGATGTAGTCGGCCTCGAGCAGGCCGTTCTGCAGGTCGTCGCCGTAGCGCGACAGGCCTTGCAGGCAGCTCGGGCAGGAGGTCAGGATCTTCAGGTCGCCCTGCGCCCCCTGGGCACGCAGCGTCGACTCCGCCTTGCGGATCTCCTCTTCCTTGCGGAAGCGGATCTGCGTCGAGATGTCGGGCCGGGTCACGCCCAGCGTGCCGGACTCGCCGCAGCAGCGATCGGACTTGACCACGCCGGGGCCGACCAGCGCCTTGACCGTCTTCATCGGATCCTGCTGCTTCATCGGCGTGTGGCAGGGGTCGTGGTACATGAAGTTGCCCTGCCCCTGCAGCGTGATGCCTTTTTCCAACAGGTATTCGTGAATGTCGACGATGCGGCAGCCGGGGAAGATCTTGTCGAACTGGTAGCCCTGGAGCTGGTCGAAGCAGGTGCCGCAGGAGACCACCACCGTCTTGATGTCGAGGTAGTTCAGCGTGTTGGCGACGCGGTGGAACAGCACCCGGTTGTCGGTGATCATCTTCTCGGCTTTGTCCGCCTGGCCGGAGCCACGCTGGGGGTAACCGCAGCACAGGTAGCCCGGTGGCAGCACAGTCTGCACGCCGGCATGCCAGAGCATGGCTTGGGTCGCCAAACCCACTTGGCTGAACAAGCGCTCAGAGCCGCAGCCGGGGAAGTAGAACACCGCCTCGGTCTCCGAGGTGGTGGACTTCGGGTTGCGGATGATGGGCACGTAATCCGCATCTTCAATGTCCAGCAAGGCACGCGCCGTTTTCTTGGGCAGCCCGCCGGGCATCTTCTTGTTGATGAAGTGGATCACCTGCTCTTTGATGGGCGCAGTGCCCACCGTGG
>JAUPTP010000148.1 GCA_030918015.1 Pseudomonadota bacterium | reverse complement strand
GTGCTGCCCGTGCTGCCCGCGCTGCTGGCCGCCGCGCCAGCGCTGGCCAACACGCCGGCTGCGCCGGGGGGACTGCCGATCGTGGTGGGGCAGGGCAGTGGCGGCAGCACCTACTCGGTGCCGGTGCAGACGCTGCTGATCCTCACCTCGCTGTCCTTCCTGCCGGCGATGCTGATGATGATGACCGGCTTCACCCGCATCGTCATCGTGCTGAGCCTGATGCGCCAGGCGCTGGGCACCCAGTCCTCCCCGCCGAACCAGGTCATCATCGGCTTGTCGATGTTCCTGACGCTCTTTGTCATGGGGCCGACGCTCGACCGGGTCTACACCGAGGCCTACAAGCCCTATGCCGCCGCGCAGATCACCTTCGAGGAGGCGGCCTCTCGCGCCGAGGTGCCGATGCGCCAGTTCATGCTCAAGCAGACCCGTCAGTCCGACATGGCGCTGTTCATGAAGCTCGGTCGCATCGACGCCTCGGTCAAGGCCGAGCAGGTGCCGCTGCGGGTGCTGGTGCCGGCCTTCGTGACCAGCGAGCTGAAGTCGGCCTTCCAGATCGGCTTCCTGATCTTCATTCCCTTCCTGGTCATCGACATGGTGGTGGCCAGCGTGCTGATGAGCCTGGGCATGATGATGCTGTCGCCGGTGCTGGTGGCGCTGCCGTTCAAGCTGATGCTCTTCGTGCTGGCCGATGGCTGGAATCTGCTCCTGGGTTCCCTGGCGGCCAGTTTCGCCACCTGAGTCCGAGAAGGCGTCGCGATGGATTCCTCTCTTGTCTTCACGATCGGCCAGGAGGCGCTGACGGTGCTGCTGACCGTGGCCGCGCCGATGCTGATCGTCATCCTGGTGGTGGGGGTGGTCGTCAGCGTGCTGCAGGCCGCCACCCAGCTGCACGAGTCGACCCTGTCCTTCGTGCCGAAGATCGTCGCCGGGGTGCTGGTGCTGCTCGTGGCCGGTCCGTGGATGATCACGATGCTGGTCGAATACCTGCGGCGGATGCTGCAGGCCATTCCGTCGATGGTCGGCTGATGGCCCGCCGGGGCGCTCGCCCGTGATCGGCTTCAGCGAGGCCCAGCTGCTGCAGTGGATCGTGCCGCTCCTGTGGCCGCTGCTGCGCGTGCTGGGCCTCTTCGCCGCCGCACCGGTGCTGTCGATGCGGGCGATTCCGACGCGGGTGCGCATCGGCCTGGGCCTGCTCGTCGCCCTGGGCGTGCAGCCGGTGCTGCCGCCGATGCCGGTGCTGCCGCTCGACACGCCCGCGGCCCTGGCGATGGTGGCCCAGCAGGTGTTCATCGGGGTGACCATCGGCTTCGCGGCCAAGGTGGTCTTCACCGCGATCGAGTTCGCCGGCGAGATCATCGGTCTGCAGATGGGCTTCAATTTCGCCACCTTCTTCGACCCGACCACCAGCGGCCAGAGCACGGTCTCGGCGCGGCTCTTCAACACGATGGCGGCCTGGCTGTTCGTCGTGGTCAACGGCCACCTGATGCTCATCGAGGTGGTGGCGGCCAGCTTTCGCCAGTTCCCGGTCAGCGACCATCCCCTGGATCTGCTGATGCATGTGCAGCCGCAGGTCTGGGGTGCCGAGCTGTTCCGCTACGGGCTGTGGATCGCGCTGCCCACGGTGGCGATGCTGCTGTTCGTCAACCTGGTGCTGGGCATGATTTCCCGGGTGGCCCAGCAGCTGCAGATCTTCTCGATCGGTTTTGCGGTGACGGTCTCGGTCGGCCTGATCGGGCTGCTGCTGACGCTGCCGCTGCTTCAGCGCCCGATGCTGGCGCTCCTGGAGCGGCTGATGAGCCTGTTCCAGCCGTGAGACGGCCTGGCCTGCCGATAATGTGCTGATGCGTGGATCCTGCGTGTGGTCGTGGAGAGCCGGTCTGGGGGGCGTGCTGGTGGCGCTGCTGCCGGCCTGCTCGCCCGTGCTGGACTGGCGCGACGTGCCGGTGGCCGACGGGATGGTCCTCCAGTTTCCGTGCCGCCCCGAGCGGGTCGAGCGCACGGTGGCGCTGGCGGGGCGGAGCGTGCCCGCGCGCATGCTCAGCTGCGACGCTGGAGGCCTGGGCTGGTCGATCACCCTCTTCGACATCGGCGAGCCGGCCTTGCTGCCCGCTGCCTTGCGGCATCTGCGCAGCCAGCTGGCGCAGCACCTGCGAGCCGACGAAGTCGAGGGGCGCCCTCCCCGGCAGGCGGGGCTCACGCCTCAGGACGAGGCCTGGCGCATGCGCCTGGTCGGGCGGGATGCGGCGGGGCAGCCGGTGCATGCCGAGGTGCTGATCGCGGCACGCGGTCTGCAGGCTCTGCAGATCGTGGCCCTCACGCGGTCCGATCCGGTGTCGCGTGGCAGCGACCGAGCGGCCGAGTTCATCGATTCCCTGCGGCCGGTGCGTTGATCCGTTTCAGTGATTTTGTGGCGTGCGTGGCATGATGACGCCACCTTGCAATGCCGCAATCGTCCCATGGCCTGTCTGCTGATCATCGCCCATGCGCCACTGGCTTCCGCGCTGAAGGCCATCGCGTCGCACACCTTTCCCGAAGAGGCGCAGCAGCTGCGCATCCTCGACGTGCTGCCCGACATGAGCCCCGAGGCGCTCGAGGCCGAGGCGCGGCGTCTGCTGCCCGACGAGCTCGACGACGATCCGGAGGTGCTGGTGATGACGGATGTCTTCGGCGCGACGCCGTCGAACATCGCGCAGCGGCTGGTCGACGGCTCGCGCGTGCGGGCCCTGGCCGGCGTCAATGTGCCGATGCTGTGGCGCACGCTGAACTATGCCGGCCGGGCCCGGCTCGACGAGCTGTTCGCGCGTGCCGTGCAGGGCGGCGCTCAGGGCGTGCTGCCGATCGCCTCGACCCGGCCGCAGAACCAGGCTTTCTCTCCCGTTGCCCATGATCAAGACCACCATCACCATCAGCAATAGACTGGGGTTGCATGCCCGGCCTTCGGCCAAGCTGTCGAAGCTGGCCGGCAGCTTTCCCTGCGATGTCTTCATCAGCAACCGCCATGGCCGGCGCATCAATGCCAAGAGCATCATGGGCGTGATGATGCTGGCCGCCGCCATGGGCAGCGAGATCGAGATCGAGACCAGCGGCGAGCGCGAGCAGGAGGCGATGGAGGCCCTGCGCGCGCTGATCGACGACAAGTTCGGCGAGGGCAGCTGAACCGGGCTGCCCGCCGGATCACTGGCCCAGGAAATGCCGGCGGTACTTCTCCGGCAGGTCGCGCAGCTGCAGCCACATCGGCAGGTCGGCCGTGTTGAAGTCCGGATCCCAGGCTGGTGCCCCTAGCACTTTGGCGCCGCAGCGCAGATAGCCCTTGACCAGGGCGGGCGGCTCGACGGCCAGGTCGCGGCGCAGCTCATCCACCGGCAGCGCCAGGCGCGGGCGCACCTGATGCTCGATCGGTGCGAGGTGCGTGCGCGAGAGCCGCTCCCACAGCGAGGCGGCGGCGTGGCCGCCGTCGCGCATCGAGATGCTGGCGCAGCCAATGACCGAGTCCAGTCCGTTGGTGGCGAGAAAGTTGCCGAGCGCGCCCCACAGCGACAGGATGACCCCGCCTTGGCGGTGATTCGCGTGGACGCACGAGCGCCCCAGTTCGGCCATGCGGTCGCGCGCCGGGCGCAGCCTCACCAGGTCGAACTCCGTCTCGCTGTAGAAGCCGCCCACCCGCTGCGCGGCCTGCGGCGTCAGCACCCGATAGGTGCCGATGACCTCACCGGCCTGCGGCGAGGTGTCGTCCAGGCAGCGCACGATCAGGTGCTCGCAGTAGGCGTCGAACAGGTCGGCATCGTGACCTGCCGGGGTTCCGTGCAGGGGGGAGAGGCGGGCGCCCATCTCGTCGACGAAGACCTGATGGCGCAGGCGCTGGGCTTCGCGCACTTCGTCGAGGTGGCGAGCCCAGCCGATGCTGAAGCGCTCGGCCGGTGCCGGCAGGGCTGCAGGTGCAGCGCTGGATGGCCGCGAGGATGGCCTCGACGGCTGGGGCGTGTGGCGCCTGGCGAGCAGGTCCGCCAGCGGCAGCGTGGGCAGTGGACATTCCCTCATCGATCGCTCCTCATGACCCGGCTATCGTCGGAGCCCGTCATGACGGGGCCGTGTCGGTGTCATGACGCGCGGGTGACTGCCGCTGCCGCGATGTCCCGGTGGGTTCCAGGTGAATCCGGGGCGATCCGGGTGCGTTTCCTGGGAGGGCGCTGCTAGGATGGTCCCATGAGTGTTCAGGTGTTCGGATTGCCGGTCTCCCGCGGGGTGGCCATTGGCCGTGCTGTGCTGGTGGCCTCCAGCCGTGTCGACGTGGCTCACTATTTCATCGAGCCGGAACAGGTGGGCACGGAGGTTCGGCGTCTGAAGCGCGCCCGTGACCAGGTCTGCCGCGAGTTCGAGGCCCTCAAGCTGGGCGTCCAGGGCGATGCGCCCGCCGAGCTGGTGGCGCTGCTCGATGTCCACCTGATGCTGCTCAACGACGACCTGCTCGCCAGCGCCACCTGCCAGTGGATCGAGGAGCGTCAGTACAACGCCGAATGGGCGGTCGCCGCCCAGCTCGAGACGCTGTCGCGCCAGTTCGACGAGATGGAGGACGAGTACCTGCGCGAGCGCAAGGCCGACCTCGAGCAGGTGGCCGAGCGGCTGATCGAGACGCTGGCGCGCGGCGAGCGGGCCACGGGCGTGCGCGCCAGTCTGGGCGTGGCGTCCGATGACGTGCCCCTGGTGCTGGTGGCCAATGACATCTCGCCGGCCGACATGATGCAGTTCAAGGGGGGCGTCTTCCGGGGCTTCGTCACCGATGTCGGCGGGAGGACCTCGCACACGGCGATCGTCGCGCGCAGCCTGGACATTCCGGCCGTGGTCGGCGCCCGCGATGCCAGCCGCATCATTCGCCAGGACGACTGGATCATCATCGACGGCGATGCCGGGCTGGTCATCGTCGATCCGTCGCCGATGATCCTCGAGGAATACCGATTTCGCCAGCGCCAGGGCCAGCTCGAGCGCGATCGGCTGGCGCGGCTGCGCCACCGGCCCGCGGTGACGCTCGATGGCCAGCGTGTCGAGCTGCTGGCCAACATCGAGCTGCCGGCCGATGCCGCCGCCGCGCTCGAGGCCGGGGCCGAAGGCGTCGGCCTGTTCCGCAGCGAGTTCCTGTTCATGAATCGCGGCGGCCATCTGCCCGACGAAGAGGAACAGTACGCGGCCTACCGCGAGGCGGTGCTGGCGATGCGCGGGCTGCCGGTCACGATCCGCACCGTGGACATCGGGGCCGACAAGCCGCTCGACCGCATGACGCTGGGCGACCTGCGCCACGAGCACTCGCTCAACCCGGCCATGGGCCTGCGCGCGATTCGCTGGAGCCTGGCCGATCCGGGCATGTTCACCGTGCAGCTGCGCGCCATCCTGCGCGCGGCCTCGCATGGCCCGGTCCGGCTTCTGGTGCCGATGATCTCGCATCCGAGCGAGATCCGCGCCACGCTGGACATGATCGCGCGCACCCGCGCTGCACTGCTGACGGAGCAGGTGGCCTGCGGAGAGGTGCTGGTCGGCGCCATGATCGAGGTGCCGGCTGCCGCGCTGATGCTGCCGGTGTTCTTGCGTCATTTCGATTTCGTGTCGATCGGAACGAACGATCTGATCCAGTACACGCTGGCGATCGACCGCGCCGACGAGAGCGTGGCGCATCTCTACGAGCCGTGGCATCCCGCCGTGCTCGGCCTGATCGCCTCCACGATCAGGCTGGCGCGCGAGGCCGGGCGCGAGGTCTGTGTCTGCGGAGAGATGGCGGGGGATGCGGACTTCACCGAACTCCTGCTGGCCCTGGGCTTGCGCAGCTTCAGCATGCATCCGAGCCAGTTGCCGGCCATCAAGCAGCGTGTGCTGCTGACGGAAGTGACTTCGCTCGAGGCTCTGGTCGCGCAGGTGCTGTCGAGTGAGGATCCCCGTGCTGTCTGGCAGGCTGGTCGAGGCCGCTCCTTGCTGGGCGCAGCGGCACACGCTGCCTGAGCCACGATCCATGTGGCTGCCCTTGTCGGCCGGGATGAAGAAATAATCTCACGAAACGCTTGACGAAGTTCTCGTGGCCAACTAAAGTCTCACTTCTCCGCTGAACGCGGAAAGTTCTTTAAAAATCAACAGCCGATAAGCGTGGGCGTTAGAGGCGAGTGTCTCGGATCTTCGGGTCCGGGTCTCTTGGACCTTAAACGCTCATGGATAGAGAAGTGAAGTTCACTTCGATTCCTTAGAGCAAAACAAGATCGAACTGAAGAGTTTGATCCTGGCTCAGATT
>JAUPTP010000147.1 GCA_030918015.1 Pseudomonadota bacterium | reverse complement strand
GACGGGTCGGGCGCGCAGGTCAGCGACACCTTCATGCTGACGGTGGCGAACGTGAACGACGCGCCGACGCTGGCGGCCGGCCAGGCGATCCAGGTGCAGGAGGGCGGCGGCCATGTGCTGAGCGTTCAGGATCTGCAGGCGGGCGATGTGGACGATGAGCTCGGTTCGTTGGTGTTCGAGCTCGAGGCCGGGCCTTGGTCCGGGCGGCTGGAGCATGACGCGCTGCCGGGGCAGGCCATCACCGCTTTCACCGGCGCAGATCTGATCGGGGGGCGGATCCGCTATGTGCACGATGGCAGCGAAACGGGGGCCGATCACCTGCTGCTGCGGGTCCGCGATGCGGCCCGGGCGACCTCGGCCGCGGTCCGTCTCGACGTGCTCGTGACCGCGGTCGATGACCAGGCGCCGACCCTCCTGTCGAATGGCGGGCAGGCTCAGGTGACGATCGAGCAGGCGGAGAATGCAGGCTGGTCCGTCGTGCTGCAGGCGGGCGATGCCGACAGTCCGATCGCCCAGCTGCGCTGGCGCATCGCGGGCGGGGCAGATGCCGCGCTGTTCAGGATCGACGAGGTCCGGGGCGAGCTGAGTCTGATGTTCGTGCCGGATCGCGAGCAGCCGCGCGACGCGGACCGCGACAACCGCTACGAGGTGGTGATCGAGGTGTCGGACGGGGTGCAGGCCGCCACGCAGCAGATCGCGCTGCGCATCACCGATCTGGACGAGGCCCCGGTGCTGCGGGTCGGTTCGCTTCAGGTGGATCAGGGGCGCAGCGTGCGCATCGATGCGTCGCTGGTGCAGGCCGAGGATGTCGACACCGCGGAGGCGGCCCTGGTCTATCGGGTGGTCTCGATCGAGAACGGCCGCTTCGTGACAGCGACGCAGGGCATGACGCTGTCGAGCTTCACGCAGGCGGATGTGCGCGCCGGGCGAGTGCTGTTCGTGCAGGACGAGAATGCGCTGGCCGCCCGCATCCGTCTGGCGCTGTCCGATGGCCACAACGGATCGGTGGAATTCACCCTCGAGGTGAGGGTGCGCGAGCGGGATTTCGATCCTGATGCGGGCCTCCTGGCGCTGCCGCGTGTGTCGGGCGACATGTCGGTCGGCGGCATGCTGGCCGGTCCTTCCGCTGAGGCGATCCGGTCGCCGGGCCCGTCGCAGAGCAGCGGCGCGGAGACGGAGGTCGCACCGGAGGGCCTGCTGCAGGCGGCGATGCAGCGTGTCGGTCGCGGTGCAGGGCTGCCCGAGGCGGCAGAGCTCGCCCTTCCCGAATCGCGGCCCGACCGCGAGGCCGAGCTGCCGATGCGGCGTGCCCGGCCCATGGCGGCGGAGCCCGCCGTGCACGCCGACAGCGATCAGGAGCTGCTCCGATTCGCCAGGGCGTTCTGGACGGAGGGCGACCGGCCCGATCTGCTGCGGCTGTCGGCCGATGATCTGCTGATGCTGATCGGCGTGCCGATCGACCTGTCGGGATTCGCGTCGACGGCGCTGATCCGGCTGATCGGCGACGCGCCGGTCGCGCATGCCGATCTGTCCATCGACGGCGCGAGGGTGACGCCACAGGAGGAGACGGGCGGGTCGTGGGCCTGGAGCAGCGGGGCGGTGAGCCGTGCCGGGGCGGTGGTGTTCAGCGCCGGGGCCCTGTTCTGGGCAGCGCGGGCGGCCGGCCTGGCCGCGAGCCTGTCGCTGGCCTCGCCGGTGTGGTGGCGGCTGGACCCGCTGCCGGTGCTGCGTCAGGGGGGGCGCACCGATCCGGTCAGTGCGCTGCCGCAGGGGGCCGGCGAGGCGGGCGGGCAGGTCGGCGATCTGGCCGATCTGGCCGAGGACCTGCTGGACCGTCAAGGATGAGGAGACGCCTGTCGTGTTGAACCTGAATCGGCTGCGCAAGCACGCCGCGCTCCTGGCGGGGCGGCTGCAGCGGCTGCCGGCGCCCGACACCATCACGCGCATCGCCATCGGGCTGTCTTCGCTGGTGGTGCTGTGCCTGGTGACGATCGATGCGCTGTTCGGGCTGGTCGAGGATCCGCTCGCGCGCGAGCTGCAGCGCCGGCGTGCGGTCAGCCAGACGCTGGCCGACCAGCTGATGGTGGCCGCGACCCGGCTGGGCGCGGCCGAGGTCGGCCAGATGCTCGATGCGTTCCGGCGCCGTGAGCCCGCCGCCCTGGCGATCAGGCTGCGGCCGTCCGACGCCGCGCCGGTGGCCTCGAGCGGCGTGCTGCAGCCCGCCGGTGGCGAGGTTCTGGCGCTGGAGGTGCCGGTGCAGCTCCAGGGGCGGGCCTGGGGGGGGCTGGAACTGCAGTGGCAGCCTCTGGCCGGCGAGTCGGGGCTGGCTCGGTGGATGACGATGACCGCCGCGTGGCCGCTGTTCACGTTTCTGGGCGTGGCGCTGCTGCTGCGGCTCTATCTGGGGCGGGTGCTGCATCAGCTCGATCCCAGTGGCGTGGTGCCGGCCCGGGTGCGCTCGGCCTACAACACGCTGACCGAGGGCGTGATGATGCTCGACCGCAGCGGCCGCATCCTGCTGGTGAACGAGGCCATGGCCCAGATCGCCGGTCGGCGCGATGTCAGCGTCGGCCGCCTGATCGACGAGCTGGACTGGGTCGGGATGCCGGACGCGCCGCAGGACATGCGGCCCTGGCGGGTGACGCTGGAGACCGGTTCGGGGGTGGAGCGCATCCGCATGGTGATCGGTCGCAAGGAGCGCTCGCGCGTCGTGCTGGTCACCTGCGCGCCGCTCGATGCGGACCTGTCGGGCGAGCAGGCGCGGGCGCGGCGGCGTCCGCCGCTGGGCTGCCTGGTGGTGATGGTGGATCAGACCTCGCTGGAGCGCGCGCACGAGCGGCTGTCGCGCGCGCTGACGGAGCTGCAGGGCGCCCACGAGCAGATCCGCCAGAAGAACGAGGAGCTGTTCCGGCTGGCCACCCGCGATCCGATGACAGGCTGCCTGAACCGGCGCGCCTTCTTCGAGCAGGCCGGCGTGCTGAAGGAGACCGCCAACCTCGAGGGCCGGCCGGTGGCGGTGGTGATGTGCGACATCGACCACTTCAAGAGCTTCAATGATCGCTATGGCCACGCCGTCGGCGACGAGGTCATCAAGGCGGTGGCGGGCATCTACAACAGCAGCGCCCGCGAGGCCGACCGCGTCTGCCGCTACGGCGGCGAGGAATTCTGCATCCTGCTGCCTGACTGCGAGGAGGCGGTCGCGCTGGCGGTCGCCGACACGCTGCGCCGGCAGGTGCAGGATGCGGCCGGTGCGAGCATCGACCACGATCCCCGGTTGACGATCACGTCGAGCTTCGGCGTGGCGGTCACCCGCTCGACCCGGACCTCGCTGGAGACGCTGATCGACCAGGCCGACCAGGCGCTCTACCAGTCCAAGCGCAACGGGCGCAACCGCTGCACCCTGCATGAGGCCGAGGCGACCGAGCCCGTGGCCTGAGCGGCCCGGCCGGGCTCACAGCGGCAGCGGATCGGTGTCGTCGAAGCGCAGCACCTCGAAGCTGACGGTCGGCGCGTTGATGATGTTGGGGCTCACGCCCAGGCAGATCAGTCCGCGGCCGTGCAGCGTGCAGGCTCCCCGGCGCAGCGTGACCACCTCGGACTGGCGGCCGAAGCGGACATAGGTGCCGTTGGAGCTCAGGTCGGTGAGCTGGAAGTTGCCGCTGTGCCACTCGATGCGGGCATGCACCCGCGACACCCGGCTGTCGTCGAGACAGTAGGCCGCCTCGTGGCTGCGGCCGATGATGATCGGCAGGTTGCGCACCGTGTGGATGCGCGAGTTGCCCTCGCAGACCAGCCGGATGCCCTCGGGCACGGTGGCCGGCGCGGTCTCGCCGAACATCGTCGACATCGGATCCGGGCCGGTGCGCCGGTTCTCGAATCGCCACACCTCGACCGGCTCGACGCGGCCGCGCAGGTGCAGCCGCTCCAGCCTGCGGAAGCGGTCGCGCACGTCGGGGGCCAGCACCGCCAGCGTCTGCGAGGTGATCAGCGTCTCGTTGTCGCCCGCGTGATCGAGCAGCCGGGCCGACACGTTGACCGCATCGCCGAAGCAGTCGCCCGCCACCTCGATCACCTCGCCGTGCGCCATCGCGATCTGCACCCGCATGACCGGACTGCGCGAGGGCCGCACCGCTCCCATGACCCGCTCGAGCGAATCGTGGACCTCCTCGGCGGCCCGCACGGCGCCGGCCGGGTGCGGAAACATGGCCATCAGGCCATCGCCCAGGGTCTTGATCACGCGGCCGCCCTGTCCCTCCATGATCCGTGCGACGACGGACACGCTTTGGGTGACGACCGTCGCGGCCTCAGCGTTGCCCAGACTCTCGTACAGGGACGTGCTGCCGCGCAGATCGGCAAAGAGAACGGTGCAAGTGACGGTCTGCGACATGGCTGCAGTTTACCTTGTCGATTCGTGAAGCAGTACGCATCCAAAGGTTGCACAAGTGATAAGGCCCCGCGAATGCGGGGCCTTTTTCAGGGCAGGGCCCTGGGGTGGCCGGCGAGCCGGCTCACACGCTGATCACAGGTTGTCCAGATAGGTGCGCAGCTTGTCCGAGCGGCTCGGGTGCTTGAGCTTGCGGATCGCCTTGGCCTCGATCTGGCGGATGCGCTCGCGCGTCACGTCGAACTGCTTGCCGACCTCTTCCAGCGTGTGGTCGGTCGACATCTCGATGCCGAAGCGCATGCGCAGCACCTTGGCCTCGCGCGGCGTCAGGCTGTCGAGGATGTCGCGCACCACGTCGCGCAGGCCCGACTGCATCGCCGCCTCGATCGGCGCGGTGTTGTTGGTGTCCTCGATGAAGTCGCCCAGGTGGCTGTCGTCGTCGTCCCCGATCGGCGTTTCCATGGAGATCGGCTCCTTGGCGATCTTCATGATCTTGCGGATCTTGTCCTCGGGCATGTCCATCTTCTCGGCCAGGATCGGCGCGTCCGGCTCGTAGCCGAACTCCTGCAGATGCTGGCGCGAGATGCGGTTCATCTTGTTGATCGTCTCGATCATGTGCACCGGGATGCGGATGGTGCGGGCCTGGTCGGCGATCGAGCGGGTGATGGCCTGACGGATCCACCAGGTGGCATACGTCGAGAACTTGTAGCCGCGGCGGTATTCGAACTTGTCCACCGCCTTCATCAGGCCGATGTTGCCCTCCTGGATCAGGTCCAGGAACTGCAGGCCGCGGTTGGTGTACTTCTTGGCGATCGAGATGACGAGACGCAGGTTGGCCTCGATCATCTCGCGCTTGGCCTCGCGCGAGTTGGCCTCGCCCTCGTTCATGCGCTTGTTGATCGCCTTCAGGTCGTCGATCGGCACGATCGCGCGCTTTTGCAGGTCGGAGAGCTTCTGCTGCAGTTCCTGCACGGCCGGCAGGTTGCGGCCCAGCACCGCGCTGTAGTTCTTGCCGGCGGCGACCTCGCCCTCGGCCCAGGCCAGGTTGAGCATGTTCGGCGGGAAGGCCTTGATGAAGTGCTCCTGCGGCATGCCGCAGCGGTCGACCACGATCTTGCGCAGCTCGCGCTCGTAGCGGCGCACGTCGTCGACCTGCGAGCGCAGCAGGTCGCACAGCCGCTCGATGGTCTTGACGGTGAAGCGGATGGTCATCAGCTGCGCGCTGATGGCTTCCTGCGCGGCGTTGTAGGCGTCGCAGCGGTAGCCCTTGGACTCGATGGCCGCGCGCATCTTGGCGTTCTCGTCGCGGATCGCGTCGAAGCGCGACAGCGCCTGGTTCTTCATCTCCTCGAGCTTCTTCGTCAGGGCCTTGGAGGTGCCGGCGCCTTCCTCCTCGTCCTCGTCGAACTCGTCGAAGTCTTCCTCGGCGACATAGTCGTCGGCTTCCTCGGACGACACGAAGCCGTCGACCACCTCGGAGATCTGCATCTCGCCGGCGCGGATGCGATTGGCCATGGCCAGGATCTCGTCGATGGTGGCGGGCGAGGCGGAGATGGCCAGCATCATCGCCTGCAGGCCGCCTTCGATGCGCTTGGCGATCTCGATCTCGCCCTCGCGGGTCAGCAGCTCGACCGTGCCCATCTCGCGCATGTACATGCGCACCGGGTCGGTGGTGCGGCCGAACTCGGAGTCGACGGTCGACAGCGCGGCCTCGGCGGCTTCCTCGGCCTCTTCCTCGGTCGAGGTGGTCGTGCCGCCACCGGCGATCAGCAGCGTGGCGGCGTCGGGCGCCTGCTCGTAGACCGCGATGCCCATGTCGTTGAGCATCGAGATGATGGCTTCCAGGATCTCGTTCTCGACCAGCTTCTCGGGCAGGTGGTCGTTGATCTCCT
>JAUPTP010000146.1 GCA_030918015.1 Pseudomonadota bacterium | reverse complement strand
TGTTCGAAGGCCGTGACCGCCAGACCGGCGACCTGCGCTTCACGGCCACGCGCAACGACCTGGTCTTCGGCTCGAACGCCGTGCTGCGCGCGTATGCCGAGGTCTACGCCAGCGCCGACGGCCACCCGCGCTTCGTGCGCGACTTCGTGGCCGCCTGGGTCAAGGTGATGAACCTCGATCGGTTCGACCTCGCCCGGCGCTGAATGTTCCCGCGCTCAGCCCTCGCCGCTGTCGGTCGAGATCGCGTTCAGGGCATGGGCCGGGTGCATCCGCGTGCCGGTGTGACCGGAGATCAGATGCACGCCGATGACCGGCGGGTGGCAGACGACCGCGCCGAAGAGGGTCGCGAAGGCGGCATCGGCCGCATCACGCCCGCACGCCAGCCGCAGCAGCCCCATCGGGATCGCCGTGCCGGACGGGTCGAACAGATACCAGCGCCCGGAGAGGTAGACCTCCACGTAGGCGTGGAAATCGGGGGGGCCCAGCGCAGGATCGGCGCCGAAGTCGAAGCCGGTGATGAAGCGTGCGGGCAGGTTCAGCGCCCGGCACAGCGCGATCATCACATGCGCGAAGTCGCGGCAGACCCCGGCGCCCTGGGTCAGGGTGCTCAGGGCGGAGGTGCTGCTGTCGGAGGCGCCGCTGCGGAACGCGATGCGCCGGCACACCCAGTCCCGGATCGCCATGACGCGCAGTCCCCCGCGCGGCAAGGCGCCGAATTCGGCGTTTGCCAGCGACTGGAGCTGATCCGACTCGCAGTAGCGGCTCGGGTACAGGAAGGGCAGGACATGGGCCGGCAGCCGGGCAACCGGCATCTCGGTCAGCGCCTGCGGCGCCTCGACGTGATGCGCCACCTCGATGATCGCGTCCGAGTGCAGCATCAGCACACCCGGGTGCGCGGTGAGCCGGACATGCCGCGTGCGGCTCACCTCGTCGGTGTGCAGATGCAGCCCCACCCGCTGGCTGATCGCCAGTCGCTCCTCGATCACATGCTGCTGATGCGTGCGCGCGGCCTGGACGTTGAAGATGAAGTCCGCACCCGGTGCGGCCACCTCGTAGCTCAGGTCGATCGAGAAGCCGAGCCGGATCACGTCCGGCTCCTGTCGCCGCCGGTCAGCCTGATCCGGCGGGACCGGGGCGAAGGACATGCCGGACTCAGTGGCTGGAGCGGCCACCGCTGTAGCCGCCGAAGCCGCGGCCGCCACCGAAGCCGGCCGGACGCTCCTCGCGGGGACGGGCGATGTTGACGGTGAGCGCGCGGCCGTCGACCGACTTGCCGTGCAGCGCGCTGATGGCGGCCTGCGCGGCCGACTCGGAGTCCATCTCGACGAAGCCGAAGCCCTTCGAGCGACCGCTGTCGCGGTCGGTCATGACGGTGGCGGTGCGCACATCGCCGTGACGGGAGAACTGTTCGTGCAGGTCGGCATCGCTGATGGAGTAGGACAGATTGCCGACGTAGAGCTTGCTGGTCATGGTGTTACCTGATTCGAGGAAGAGAGGGCGCGCCCGAGGGCACGCTGGAGGAGGCGAGCGGGGCAAGACCCCAGCTCGTGCGGGTGCGTGAAAGGATGCGCTGCAGGGCGTGGCGCATGGGCGGCAACGCACGGGCAGGTGCGGTGCACGCTGCCGTTCGGGAAGCCACGAGGCACTTCCCGGCATGGAACGAAGCAGGAATACGGAGCTTTCGCAAACCGCTGCGGACAATCCGGGGCAGCGGCAGTGAGGAGGTCGAAGGCCAGGGGGAGGGGCACTTCGTGCGGACGTTGAACTCGCTGTCCGGCGGCTGGGGCACAGGGTTGCTGGCTGTGCGGCCCAGGGGCGGCCAGAACATGGAGATCACCGCGGCGATCAACTCTCTGGCGGAAGGAGAGATCAACTGAGATCTCTGAGCGATCAGGAGATCTTCCTGCTCGTCGATTTTTCATCGTAGCACGCTTCTTGCGTGCTGCCCGATGTTTTTCTCTCGCCCGACATCTCCAGGCTGGAACAGTTGCAGAATCAATCTGTTCAGAAAAGCAGCACACGATGCTGCTCGAGCCAGGGGACAAATTCATGTGGAGTGTCTTGCGCCGCCCCATCAGCCTGCGTGTACGCATCACGCTGGGCATGGCGGGTTTCGGCATTGCGACGGGCGTGTTCATGAGCGCGGTCATCGACCGACAGCTTGAGCTGGAACTCGAGCCCGCGGCCCGTGGTCGGCTGCACGCGATTGCCGGCGAGGTCGCGGCCGTGCTGGATCAGAACCTGAACCGGCATGAGCAGGAGCTGGCCCTGCTGTCGTCCCTGATGGTGAGCGACGCGCCGGCCGGCCTGCTCTCTCCCGCCAAGCTTCGTGATCTCGTCGATCTGTTCCGATCGCATCAGCCGGCCTGCGCGTGGATCGGTGTCACCGATCCGGCAGGCAAGGTCGTGGCCGCCAGCGGCGGCATGCTCGAGGGCGTCGATGTCTCGAAGCGTCCGTGGCATGCCGCCGGCCTGCGCGGCACGCACATCAGCGATCCGCATTCGGCGCTGCTGCTGGCCCGGCTTCTTCCTGCGGCGCCGGACGGGGAGGCACCGCGCTTCGTGGACATCGCCCTGCCCCTGCCGGCGTCTCAAGGTGACACAGCCGGTGTTCTGGCCATGCATCTGTACTGGCACTGGCTCGATGCGCTGGTGACGGAGGCGGCCGAGCGCCACAGGTCGACCCCGGTCGAGATCAGGATCCTCGACCGTGTCGGCCAAGATCTGGCGGCACTGAGCGACCGCAGCGCCGGGCAGGCCCCGGCGGAGCACGACCCGGGGCCGGACTGGCTGAGCGATCGCATCGCCCTCGGCATGAGCCCGCACACCGCCGCGCTGGGCTGGTCGGTGCAGGTGCGCCAGCGCAGGAGCGACGTGCTCGCGCCCCTGGCTCGGCAGCGCCAGGCGATGATGCTGCTCGCTCCGGTGCTTTCGCTGCTGTTCGCCACCGGCACATGGATCATCGCGGGCCGCCTGGTGCGGCCGGTCCTGCGCCTGGCGGAAAAGGCCCGCCAGCACGCCGGAGGCCACGCCGATGAGGGCGACAGCGAAACGCAGGTGATGGACCGCGCACTGCAGCGACTGGCGCAGACCGACCGCCTGACGGGTGTCGCCAACAGCAGCCACCTGAGCGATCAGCTGGCGGGCATGACCACGCGGTCCGGCGACTGGGCAGCCCTGGTGCTGGTCAACATCGACGACTTCGGCATCTTCAACAGCAGCCAGGGCCGTGCGCACGGGGACCGGCTGCTGCGTGCGGTGGCCGGGCAGATCGTCAGCCTGGCGCGACCAGGCGACTGCGTGGCCCGCACCGGCGGGGGCGAATTCACCGTGCTGCTCCACGGCCTGGGCGGCGACGCCGCGGCCGCCACCGGCGTCGCCTTCGATCTGGCCTCGCGCATCGACAGCGCCTCGCGGACCTCGCTGGCGCAGGAGACGGGATACGGCCCGATCGGGCTCTCCAGTGGCGTGCTGCTCTTCCAGCCCGGTGCGGCCACGGCCGACGAGATGCTCAAGAACGTCGAGATCGCGGCCCGAGAAGCGAAACGCCAGGGAGGTGCGCGGGCGGTGGTCTTCAGTGCGGACCTCCAGGAGCGCTTCGACAGCGCCGTCCAGCTCGAACGCGAGCTGCGGCTGGCGATCGAGCGCGGCTCGTCGCTGGTGCGGCATTACCAGCCCCAGATCGACCGGCATGGGCGCTGCCTGGGGGCCGAGCTGCTGGTGCGCTGGAACCATCCGGAGCACGGCATGATTGCCCCGTCGCGCTTCATTCCTCTGGCGGAGGAGACCGGACTGATCATCCCGCTGGGGCTCTGGATGCTGGAGTCGGCCTGCCGTCAGCTCGTGACCTGGTCGAGTCAGCCCGACATGCGCGATCTGGTGCTGGCGGTCAACGTCAGCGCCCGTGAGCTGACCCGGCCCGACTATCCGGACCGCGTGGCGGAACTGGTCAGCCGCACGGGCGCGGATCCCCGCCGCCTGAAGCTCGAATTGACCGAGACGGTGCTGGCCAGCGATCTGGAGGGGCTGGTGCAGCGCATGGCCCGCCTGCGCGCGCTCGGCGTCGGCCTGTCCATGGATGATTTCGGGACCGGATTCTCGTCGTTGAACTACCTGAGCCGCCTGCCCATCGATCAGCTCAAGATCGACCAGTCCTTCATCCGCGAGCTCGTCAGGCCCGGTCACGCCGCCTCGATCGTGCGCACCATCGTCGCGCTGGGCCAGGGGCTGGGCCTGTCGGTGATCGCGGAAGGCGTCGAGACCGAGTCACAGCGCAGCGCACTGCTGGACCTGGGCTGCGGCCTGTTTCAAGGCTATCTGCTGGGCCGCCCGATGCCGCTGGAGCAATTCGAACAGCAGGTCCGGTCCCGCACGGCCTGACGGGGGGCGCTGGCGGCTGCGCTATTTGCTCATCCATGTCGTCAATTCCGCGGAGTGTTTCACCGCATCGGCCAGCATGTCGTCGATGATCTTTCGCGTCATTTCGTCATGGTGGCCGACCAGCAAGGCCATCTGACGATAGAACCTCATGGCGGAGCGTTCGGCCATCAGATTCGAGCCGATGATGATCTTCATGTTGTTCATGTCTTCATAGCTGACATGGCTGCGCCGGTCCATGTATTGCGGTGAATAATCGGGCAGCCCGCCCAGCTGCACGATCCGGCTGGCGATCCGGTCACAGCTCTTCATGGCCTGGTTCGAATTTCGGAGAAAATTCTCCGCGATCACGGGATAGCCCAGAACCGAGGCCGATCCATGATTTCGACGATACCGGAGCATGAAGACGCACTGTGTCGCCAGCAACCGGTCGAGCATCCGAAGCTTGCCGCTGACGAGAAAGAAGGTGCTCTGGATGACATCCGACGGCCGGCTGTCCTCCTGAATCATCGGCGTCGTCGGCATGAAATCGTCGAGGTGCTCATCCGGTCGGCGAACGACATTCGTGCGGCGGCCTTTCTGGGACAAGGGAAGGAAAATCGGCAGCGGAGCCGGCGACTGCGAGCCAAATATCCGATTCAGAAAACTGCTCATGACCGATCCACCCTTTGGATGAGTTGCGATTCCGGAAAACGGGAAAGTATCAACATACTAGTTTCTTCGTTTGCCGGCGTATGTGCGCCATGCCACATTCGAGCAGACATCAGGTGGCGACCTGATCCGGCAGCAGCCGGTCATACTCGGCGCGCACGACCGCATAGCACTCGCAGGTCCGGCGCTCCAGGCCGCGGCGGTCCAGCACATGGATATGCCCGCGGGCGTAGCGGATCAGGCCGGCGCGCTGCAGGCTGAGTGCGGCCTCGGTCACGCCTTCTCGGCGCACGCCAAGCATGTTGGCGATCAGCTCCTGGGTCATCATCAGGTCGTTGCCGCTCAGACGATCCAGGCTCAGCAGCAGCCAGCGGCACAGCTGCTGGTCGAGAGAATGGTGGCGATTGCAGACCGCCGTCTGCGCCATCTGCGTGATCAGGGCCTGGGTGTAGCGCAGAAGCAGATGCATGGCCGGACCGGACCGCGCGAATTCCTCCTTGAGCGCACGCGACGACAGCCGAAAACCCTGCCCCGCACTCTGCACCACCGCACGGCTGAGCGTCGATTCCCCCCCCATGAACAGCGGCACGCCCACCAGCCCCTCATGCCCCACCACGGCGATTTCCGCCGACGCGCCGTTCTCCATCACATACAGCAGCGACACGATCGCGGTGGTCGGAAAGTAGGCATGGCGTGGTGTCTGCCCCGATTCATGCAGAACCTCTCCCAGCGGCAGTTCGACCTCCTCGAGCTGGTCTTGCCAGCGCGCCAGATCGGCCGCAGGCAGGGCCGCGAGCAAGTGATTTCCCTCGATGAGCTTATTTTCGTTCGACATCCCTGACCCTCTTTTGTCTTGGTTCGGTACCAAAATTTTCCATGTTTTTTTTCACTATAGACATGCCTTCTTCAGGCCCATGTTCGCTACCGAACAGACGGGACCGGGGCGCTGTTGCCGTCGAACGCATCGGCCCGGGCAGCCGATGTCTCTGGATGGATTAATTTTCCGCCATCTCCCCCCATGTCAGACCAAGATGGTCGATCTCCTGGATGGGCTGCGACCCAATATTCATGTCCAGGCGGCCAGTCCTGTCGTCGTGTCGTCATTCAGCAGGCTGAACGGGATATTCTTTACATTGCCCCCCGTGGGGGTCTCCACGCGATGTTGCACATCCCAGACAGTCATCTGTCGGTCAGGGCCAGGGCCAGGGCGATCGCATTAGCCATCGCTCGAAGTTTGTGCATGGCTGACTGAACCGGGCGTCAAGCCGAAGAGCCCTTGCAGGTAGTCATCGCTCCAGCCCATGCGCTTGCGCTTGGTCTTCTGGCTG
>JAUPTP010000145.1 GCA_030918015.1 Pseudomonadota bacterium | reverse complement strand
CGGACAGGCCGACCGCTACAGCCTGCTGCGGCCCGAGGTCTGGCAGACGGTGCAGGAGCGCCAGCGCGCGATGCTCGGCCTGTTCGCCCGCCACGGCTGGCACGACCTGGCGCAGCGCCAGATCGTCGAGGTGGGCTGCGGCGCCGGCGGCAACCTGCTCGAGCTGCTGCGCGCGGGCGTGCGCCCGGAGCACCTGTGCGGCCTCGAGCTGATGGCCGACCGCCATGCCCAGGCCCGCGCGGTGCTGCCCGAGCGCGTCGCGCTGCATCTGGGCGACGCCTGCGCGGCGCCGCTGGCGGCCGAGAGCGTCGATCTGGTGCTGCAGTCGACCGTCTTCTCCTCGCTGCTGGACGACGCCTTCCAGCAGCGCCTGGCCGACACGATGTGGCGCTGGGTGCGGCCCGGCGGCGCGGTGCTCTGGTACGACTTCACCTGGAACAACCCGCGCAACCGCGACGTGCGCGGCGTGCCGCTGGCGCGGGTGCGCGCGCTCTTTCCGCAGGGCCGCATCGAGGCGCAGCGCCTGACGCTGGCGCCGCCCCTGGCGCGCGCGGCCTGTCGCCTGTCGCCGACGCTCTATCCGCTGCTGAACGCGCTGCCCCTGCTGCGCACGCACGTCCTGGCCTGGATCGGCAAGCCGGCGCATGCGGACTGATCACTGCGGCGAACTGCATTAGCATCGGCGGTTGCCGCCGCGACCCGCCCACCCGCCTTCACTTCGATGTCCGCCTCCGCCCCGTCCGATCCGTCCGACACGCCCCGCCCGCCCTTCCTGCCCTTCGCGCTGCCCGAGATCGGCGAGGACGAGATCGCCGAGGTGGTCGACACGCTGCGCCACGGCTGGGTGACCACCGGCCCGAAGGCGCGCCGCTTCGAGCAGGACTTCGCCGCCTTCCTGGGCGGCGCCGACGCCGCGCCGGGCCTGGAGGCGATCGCGGTCAACTCGGCCACCGCCGGGCTGCATCTGGCGCTCGAGGCCGTCGGCGTCGGCCCCGGCGACGAGGTCATCACCACCACGCACACCTTCACCGCCAGCGCGGAGGTGGCGCGCTATCTGGGCGCCGACGTGCGCCTGGTCGACATCGACCCGGCCACGCTGTGCATCGACCCCGCCGCCGTCGAGGCCGCGATCACGCCGCGCACCCGGGCGATCGTGCCGGTGCACTTCGCCGGCCGCGCCGCCGAGATGGGCGAGATCCTGGCGATCGCGCGCCGCCACGGCCTGAAGGTGGTCGAGGACGCCGCGCACGCGCTGCCCACCACGCACGCCGGGCAGATGATCGGCACGCTGGCCAGCGACGTCACCGTCTTCAGCTTCTACGCCAACAAGACCATCACCACCGGCGAGGGCGGCATGGCGGTCACGCGCGATGCGCAGCTTGCCGCGCGCATGAAGGTGATGCGCCTGCACGGCATCAACCGCGACGCCTTCGACCGCTTCACCGCCAAGGTGCCGAGCTGGTACTACGAGATCGTCGCGCCCGGCTTCAAGTACAACCTGACCGACATCGCCGCGGCGCTGGGCATCCACCAGCTGAAACGCGCGCGCGAGTTCCGCGACGCGCGCGCCCGCATCGCCGCGCACTACGACGCGCTGCTGGCCGACCTGCCGCTCATCCTGCCGCCGCAGCCCGCTGGCGGCGACCTGCATTCCTGGCACATCTACGTGCTGCGCCTGCGGGATGACGCGCCGGTCGGGCGCGACGCGGTGATCGAGGCGCTGTTCGCCGCCGGCATCGGCAGCAGCGTGCACTACATCCCGCTGCACCAGCAGCCCTACTGGCGCGAGCGCTACGGCCTGCGCGCCGAGGACTTCCCGCACAGCCAGAAGGCCTACCAGGCCACCTTCAGCCTGCCGCTGTACTCGCGCATGACGCTGGCCGACGCCGAACGGGTGGCTGCGGTGCTGCGCGGCGTGCTGGCGCGCTGAGCGCCGGGCGGTCTGCGCACGACATGGCCAAGCGCCTGCTCGACCTGCTGCTGGCCGGCTGCGGCCTGATCGCGCTCTCGCCGGTGCTGCTGACGATCGCGCTGGCGATCCGGCTGGACTCGCCCGGGCCGGTCTTCTTCCGCCAGGTGCGCGTGGGCCGCCACGGGCGCGAGTTCCGCATCCACAAGTTCCGCACGATGACGCATGCGCCGCGGGACCACGGCCCGCAGCTCACCGTGGGCCAGGACGCGCGCATCACCCGCGTCGGCGCGCTGCTGCGCCGCACCAAGCTCGACGAGCTGGCGCAGCTGATCGACGTGCTCGCGGGCTCGATGAGCCTGGTGGGGCCGCGGCCGGAGGTGCCGCGCTATGTGGCGCTCTACCCGGCCGGGCTGCGCGAGAAGGTGCTGTCGGTGCGCCCCGGCATCACCGACTTCGCCTCGATCGAGTACCGCGACGAGAGCACGCTGCTGGCGCGCAGCACCGACCCGGAGCGCACCTACCGCGAGGTGGTCCTGCCGGCCAAGCTGGCATTGCAGGCGCGCTACGTCGACGAGGCGGGCGTGCTGACCGACCTGAGGCTGATCCTGCGCACGCTGCGCGCGATTTTCTAGTATCCAACAATATTTCATCAAGTATCTTCATGAGACCCGACAAGTTGTCCGTGCCGTATCTTTTCCAGAAGAGCGAGCAGTACATGATTCCGCTGTTCCAACGCGGTTATGTCTGGACACTGCGCGATCAAATTCTTCCGCTCTGGGAAGATCTGATCGACCGGATGGATGCCTTGACCGAATTCAAAAATAATTCAGCCAAGGTCGGGAGCAAGAAACTAAAGACGTGGCGCAAGCACTTTCTCGGAACCGTCGTGGTGGGCGAGGCCAAGGGCGGCGGCAGAGAAGCCGTACCAGCTCGTGAAGTGATCGATGGCCAACAGCGCATCACGACCTTACAAATCCTACTGCTGGCGCTGCGCGATGTTGTGCGCCCTCTCCAGGATGAGTGGCTCGACGACGAACTGAAACTGCTGACCCGCAACCGGGGGCGCTTCAGCGACACACGGCATGCGCTCAAGGTCTGGCCCACCCACGTGGGCCGCGACGTGATGCAGGCGCTGGCCCACACGGGGCTGAATCTGGAGACGGTCTGCACGCAGTTTCCGGCACGCGGAGCAGGCCGAGTCAAGTTCGAGCGTCCGCTGATGGTGCAGGCCTACCTTTTTTTCCATGTGATGCTGACCGCGCATCTTCGCGGCATCCGCCACGACGACCCCGCGGTCGAGCCAGACAGCGAATCACTTTCGGTGGCCGAGACGGTCATCCACTCGATCGAACAGGACAACGCCGTCTGGCAACCGCAATCCGATCAGCCGTTGCAGGTGAATCAGGCTCATCTGCTCTTCGAGACGCTGAAAGATGGCTTCCAGATCATGTGGCTGGAGCTGGAAGACGAGGACGACCCGCAAATCATTTTCGAGACGCTCAATGCGCGTGGTGCCCCGCTGCAGCCCAGCGATCTGATCCGCAATTATCTTTTCCTGCAAGCGACACGCAAACAGGAAAATGTCGATCTCCTCTATGACCAACACTGGCGGCCTTTCGATGAGAAGCCGGCCGAGAACAACAAGACCGGCGGCGAGCGGTTCTGGCGCCAGGATGCGCGGCAAGGCCGGGTGAAATCAGTGCGTCTGGATTTGCTGCTGCATCACGTCGTGGCCCTGCGCAAATGCACCGACCTGAAGGCCGCGCATGTGTTCGAGGAATTCAAGGACTGGTGGCTGGCTGACGAGCGTGACACGGCCTCCGAGCTCGAACGTATCAGCACGTTGGGACGATATTTCGAGCAATTTCTGCAACCGATACCCAATTCAGCCCTGGGTCGCTTCTGTCGACGCATGCAGCTGCTCGACACGGCCACACTGACACCGCTGGTGTTCTATTTCCTGGAACATCACCCCGCCGATTCCGCCGAGATGGCCCAAGTTCTGCGCGACCTGGAATCGTATGTGGTACGTCGCTTCATCTGCGGTGAAACCACCAAGGGTTATACCCGCATCTTCATCAACAAACTTCTGGCGGATCTGGCTCAGGCCGGTTCATACAGTGCAGCAGATTTGCGTACGGCCATGCAGTCCCTCAAGGGGGATAGTCAGTATTGGCTCGACGATGACACCTTCCACCGCGCTTGGTGCAACCGAGCGCTGTACAGGGGGCGCAATTCAGCCCAAGTGCGCGCCCTTCTAGAAGCTCTCGAATTCAGCCTGAATTCCGATGGCAAACAAGAATTCAATCCTTTGCTCGAAAACAATCTGACTGTCGAGCACGTGATGCCCCAGAAATGGCAAACCCACTGGCCACTGGCCGCCAGCGACAAGACCAACTCAACCGACGAAACCGAAACGATCGCACGGCGTGAACGCCTGCTGCAGTCCATCGGCAACCTGACGCTGGTCACGGCCCGATTCAATGCCACCTTGAGCAACGAGGCCTTCGCCGTCAAGCGCCCCGAAATCACCGACAGCAGCCTGCTCAGGCTCAACGCCTACTTCCAGCGGATGGAAGGGCGCGACTGGGATGAGGCCGCCATTCTGGCGCGCTCTGAAGCCTTGTTCGTGCACGCCCGCAAGATCTGGCCTGGACCCGCATGAGCTGGCACACCCTCGACACCCTGCTGACCCGCATCCGGCCGCACCGCGAGCCGCTGGCCCTGGCGATCGACGCCGCGGTCATCGCCGCGTGCTGGAACATCACCTACCTGTTCCGCCTGGGCTTCGAGCGCGGCTGGAGCGCGCGGCCGTCCTACGACGGCTGGGTGCTGGCCGGGCTGCTGGCGCTGTACGTGGCGGTATTCGCGGCGCTGAAGGTGCCCAAGGGCATGTGGCGCTTCTCCGGCTTCGGCGAGGTGCAGCGGCTGACCTTCGCCTGCGCGATCGCCGGGCTGCTCGGGGCGGTGGGCGTGCTGATGGCGCAGCTGGTGCAGGTGCCGCGCGCGGTGCTGGCGCTGCATCCGGTCGTCAGCCTGATGGGGCTGGCGATGGTGCGCATCGGCTACCGCATGCTCTACGAACACATGCGCGGGCGCCTGTCCGGCTCGATGCACGAGACGCGCCGCGCCCTCGTCCTGGGCGCGGGCGACGCCGCCAAGCTGCTGATGGCCGGCATCCAGCACCACGGCTGGGTGGTGGTCGGCCTGCTCGACGACAACCCGCGCAAGCTGGGCGCGCGCATCGGCGGCGTGCCGGTGCTGGGCGATCTGGAGAGCGCGCCGCGCTGGGCCGAGGTGCACGGCATCACCCACCTGATCGTGGCGATGCCCTCGGCCTCGGCGGCGCAGCGCCGCCGCGCGCTCGACCTGGCTGCCGCGACCGGCCTGCCGGTGGTGACGGTGCCGACCGCGGCCGAGCTGCGCGAGGGCCAGGCGGTGGCGCAGGTGCGCGACATCGAGCCCGACGACCTGCTCGGGCGCGCGCCGGTGCAGCTCGACGAGGGCGGCATCAGCGAATGCCTGTCGGGCAAGGTGGTGCTGATCACCGGCGCCGGCGGCTCGATCGGCTCGGAGCTGTGCCGGCAGGTCGCGCGCTACGGGCCGCTCAAGCTGGTGCTCTACGAGCTGAGCGAGTTCGCGCTCTACCGCATCGAGCAGGAGCTGGGCGAGCACTTCCCCCACATCCCGCTGGTGCGGCTGGTGGGCGACGTGCGCGACCCCGAGCACCTGGCCGCCACCTTCGCACGCCTGCGCCCGCAGGTGGTCTTCCACGCCGCCGCCTACAAGCATGTGCCGCTGATGGAGGAGGACAACGCCTTCTCCGCGCTGCGCAACAACACGCTGGGCACCTGGCGCGCGGCCAGCGCGGCCGCCGCGGCCGGCGTCGAGCGCTTCGTGCTGATCTCGACCGACAAGGCGGTCAACCCGACCAACGTGATGGGCGCGACCAAGCGCGCCGCCGAGATGGTGATCTCGCGGCTGGCCGCGCGCATGGCCGCCGGCGAGGGGCGCACGCGCTTCATGGCGGTGCGCTTCGGCAACGTGCTCGGGTCGTCCGGCAGCGTGATCCCGAAGTTCAAGGAGCAGATCGCCCGCGGCGGCCCGGTCACGGTGACGCACCCGGACATCACCCGCTTCTTCATGACCATTCCCGAGGCCGCGCGGCTGGTGGTGCAGGCCGGCGCGATCGGCGAAGGCGGCCAGGTCTTCGTGCTCGACATGGGCGAGCCGGTGCGCATCGTCGATCTGGCGCGCGACCTGATCCGCCTGAGCGGCCACACGCTGGCCGAGATCCCGATCGCCTTCAGCGGGCTGCGCCCGGGCGAGAAGCTCTTCGAGGAGCTGCTGGCCGACGCCGACGCGACGCTGCCGACCCGCTTCGAGCGGCTGCGCATCGCGCGGCTGGATGCGTCGGCCAGCTCGCTCGACGAGGTGCAGCTGCTGCTGGACTGGGCC
>JAUPTP010000144.1 GCA_030918015.1 Pseudomonadota bacterium | reverse complement strand
TCTCTTCGCGGAAGTTGGTCTCGATCACGCCACCCTTGGTGCCGCCGTTGGCCGCGGCATACGACAGCGCGATGTCCTTGGCCTTGCCCGACACGTCCTGGTAGACGGCGATCAGCGACGGCACGCCGCCGCCCTTCAGGTACTCGGAGCGCACGGTGTGGCCCGGGCCCTTCGGTGCGACCATGACCACGTCCAGATCGGCGCGCGGCACGACCTGGTTGTAGTGCACGTTGAAGCCGTGGGCGAAGGCCAGCGTGGCGCCCTTCTTGATGTTCGGCTCGACGTCGTTCTTGTAGACGTCGGGGATGTTCTCGTCCGGCAGCAGGATCATGACCAGGTCGGCGGCGGCGACAGCCTCCTTGACCTCGGCGACCTTCAAGCCAGCGCCTTCGGCCTTGGCCCAGGACGCGCCGCTGCGGCGCAGGCCGACGGTGACGTTGACGCCCGAATCACGCAGGTTCTGGGCGTGCGCATGGCCTTGCGAGCCGTAGCCGATGATGGAGACGTTCTTGCCCTTGATCAGGGACAGATCGGCATCCTTGTCGTAGTAAACCTTCATGGGAACTTCCGTATTCCGTAGTTGAGTCTGTAGCGGGGACGAATCAAACACGCAGGATGCGCTCGCCGCGCCCGATCCCGCTGGTACCGGTGCGCACGGTCTCGAGGATGGCGGTGCGGTCCACCGCCTCGATGAAGGCATCGAGCTTGGACGAGTCGCCGGTCAGCTCGATGGTGTAGGTCTTGTCGGTCACGTCGATGATGCGGCCGCGGAAGATGTCGGCCATGCGCATCATCTCGTCGCGCTCCTTGCCGACGGCACGCACCTTCACGAGCATCAGCTCGCGGGCGGTGAAGCTGCCCTCGGTCAGGTCGACGACCTTGACGACCTCGATCAGGCGGTTCAGGTGCTTGGTGATCTGCTCGATCACCTCGTCGGAGCCGGTGGTGACGATGGTCATGCGCGACAGCGACGGATCCTCCGTCGGCGCGACCGTCAGGCTCTCGATGTTGTAGCCGCGGGCCGAGAACAGGCCGACGACGCGCGACAGCGCGCCGGCCTCGTTCTCGAGCAGCAGGGCGATGATGTGCTTCATGTGAGGGTCTCCCGGCCGGCGGGCAGCAGCGCGACGGCGTGTGGCCGTCGCCCGCCCCGCAGGCCTGTCAACGAAGGAATGGAGGAGTCAGCAGGGTGCGGACTGCACCGGCGCTTCCCGGCGCCCTGCCCCGCCGGCGGTCACCCGCGGGGCCTGGCCGGGTCGCGGGCCGGTCACAGGTCTTCCGAGCCCAGCAGCATCTCCGTGATGCCCTTGCCCGCCTGGACCATCGGCCAGACGTTCTCGGTCGGATCGGTGCGCACGTCCAGGAAGACGGTGCGGTCCTTCAGGCGGATGACCTCCTTCAGGGCCGGCTCGACCTCGGACGGGCGCTCGATCTTGATGCCGACATGGCCATAGGACTCGGCCAGCTTGACGAAGTCGGGCAGCGCGTCCATGTAGCTGTGCGCGTAGCGGCCTTCGTAGATCAGCTCCTGCCACTGGCGGACCATGCCGAGGTAGCGGTTGTTCAGCGCGATGACCTTGACCGGCGTGCGGTACTGCTGGCAGGTCGAGAGCTCCTGGATGTTCATCTGGATCGAGCCCTCGCCGGTGATGCAGAACACGTCCGCGTCCGGCTTGGCCAGCTTGATGCCCATCGCATACGGCAGGCCCACGCCCATCGTGCCCAGGCCGCCGGAGTTGATCCAGCGCCGCGGCTCGTCGAAGCGGTAGAACTGCGCCGCCCACATCTGGTGCTGGCCGACGTCCGAGGTCACGTAGCTGTCGGTGCCGCGGGTCAGGTTCCACAGCGTCTCGACGACATGCTGCGGCTTGATCAGCTCGTCCGACAGCTTGTAGCTCAGGCAGTCGCGCTTGCGCCATTCGGCGATCTGCGACCACCAGGCGCCCAGCGCGTTGGCGTCCGGGCGCTGCTGGGCCTCGCGGATCTGCGCGATCAGCTCCTGCAGCACGTCCTTGACATCGCCCACGATCGGGATGTCGACCTTGACGCGCTTGGAGATCGACGACGGATCGATGTCGATGTGGATGATCTTGCGCTCGACCGAGGCGAAGTGCTTGGGGTTGCCGATCACGCGGTCGTCGAAGCGCGCGCCCACCGCCAGCAGGACGTCGCAGTTCTGCATCGTCATGTTGGCTTCATAGGTGCCGTGCATCCCCAGCATGCCCAGGAAGCGCGGATCGGAGGCCGGCATCGCGCCCAGGCCCATCAGCGTGTTCGTGACCGGGTAGCCCAGCAGGTCGACCAGCTCGCGCAGCTCGGCCGAGGCATTGCCCAGCACCACGCCGCCGCCGGTGTAGATGTAGGGCCGCTTGGCCTGCAGCAGCAGCGACACCGCCTTGCGGATCTGGCCGCCGTGCCCCTTGCGCACCGGGTTGTACGAGCGCATCGAGATCGTCTCGGGGTACTCGAAGGGCGCGGTGTTCAGCGACACATCCTTGGGGATGTCGACGACGACCGGTCCCGGCCGGCCGGTGCGGGCGATGTGGAAGGCCTTCTTCAGCGTGACGGCCAGCTCGCGCACATCCTTGACCAGGAAGTTGTGCTTGACGATCGGCCGCGTGATGCCGACGGTGTCGCACTCCTGGAAGGCGTCGAGGCCGATCGCGGCGGTCGGCACCTGGCCGGTGATCACCACCATCGGGATCGAGTCCATGTAGGCGGTGGCGATGCCGGTGACCGCGTTGGTCACGCCAGGGCCGGAAGTCACCAGGGCCACGCCGACGTTGCCGGTGGCGCGCGCGTAGCCGTCAGCGGCATGCACGGCGGCCTGTTCATGGCGAACCAGCACATGCTGGATCGATTCCTGCTTGTACAGCGCGTCGTAGATGTACAGGACCGAGCCGCCGGGATAGCCCCAGATGAACTCGACGCCTTCGGCCTGAAGGCTGCGCACGAGGATTTCCGAGCCGTTGAGCACCGGCAGGGAAGCAGAGGAGGAAGAGGAATCGCGGGAGGCTTGTGCCGAGGCGGCACGCTTTTGTTCCGCGGCAGACATGTCCATGTTGATGAACCTTTCGGGTTTTCTCTGACGAAAATCGATCGGTGCGCCTCCTCTCGCCCTCGTGAGGCGGAATTGGCGCCTGCGCGGTCATCGACGCAGGCGCCCGGGGTCGGGCGACCGGTTCAGACCAGGCACGCGTGGTGCGAATCCGGGATTATCGCACCAAGTCGGAGTCCTGTCGAAAATTGGCGGATCCCGGCCCCTCGTCAACCCCGGTCAGGGCCTCACCGGGGCGATGACATAATCCGCGCCGCCCCACACTCTGGACCCATGACGCCGCCCGGCGCGCGCCCCTCTGCCTTGGCCACCGAACAAGAGCTTTCCGACTTCCTGCAGAACATCGAGAAGCGCGCCTTCAAGCGCACCGTCTACGCGGTGCGCGACGAGGACGCGGCGCTCGACATCGTGCAGGACGCGATGATTCGGCTCGCGCAACGCTATGGCGACCGACCGGCCGCGGAGCTGCCGCTGCTGTTCCAGCGCATCCTCAGCAACGCCACGATGGACTGGTTCCGCCACCAGAAGGTGCGCAATGGCGTGCTGCGGAACTTCTCCGACTTCGAGCCCGCCGGGGTCGACGAGGACTTCGACCTGCTGGAGCACCTCACCAGCAGTCACCAGGCCCCCGGCAACGAGGCCGAGGCGGCGGATGTGGCCGCCTCGCGGGCTCAGACCTTGCTTCTGATCGAGGAAGAAGTCGCCCGGCTGCCGGCACGTCAACGTGAAGCCTTCCTTATGCGTTACTGGGAGGAGATGGATGTTGCCGAGACCGCGGTGGCCATGGGCTGCTCGGAAGGCAGCGTCAAGACCCATTGCTCTCGGGCCGTGCATGCACTGGCCAAGGCGCTCCAAGCCAAGGGAATTTCACTGTGAAGACCGATCCCTCTTCCTCGCCTGCAGGACGGCCGGCCAATGCCGACGCCCTGGAGGCCCGCTTCGCGCTCCGACTGACCGCCCAGCTGGAGGGCAGCGCTCGGCAGGCGCCCCATGACATCAGCGAGCGGCTGCGCGTCGCACGCCAGCAGGCCCTGGCGCAGGCCCGCAGGCCGGCGGCGGCGCGCTCGCCCGAACGGGTGGCTGCGCCGGCCGTCATGCCGGCCAGCCTGGGCTCGTCGGGCGCGGCCGCCCTGCTGCAGGGCGGCCCGGCAGGTGGCGATGACACCTCGCTGTGGAGCCGCCTGGGCTGGCTGCTGCCGGCCCTGGCCCTGCTGCTGGGCCTGATCGGCATCGGTCAGTGGCATGACATGGAGTCGATCGCGGCGATGGCCGAACTCGACGCCGAGCTGCTGGGCGACGACCTGCCCCCGGCCGCCTATGCCGATGCCGGCTTCAGCGAATTCCTCAAACGGCCCCTCGACGTGGCGCTGCCCGCGCACACCGACGAAGCCGCCCGCTCCGAGCCCGCGACCCAGCCATGACGACGATCTGCCGCGCCCTGATGATCCCTGCGGCAGGACTCGCGATGGCCGCAGGCCTGCTGACGGCCCCGTGCGAGGCCTCCGCCCAGACCCCGACAGCGCTCCAGGCGGCTGGCGGTGCCGCCTGGCGGCAACTGTCGAGCGCCGAGCAGCAGGTGCTGCAACCCTTGCGCGAGCAGTGGGACAGCATCGAGGCCCAGCGCCGCCAGAAATGGCGCGACATCGCCGCCATCTACCCCACCCTGCCCGCCGAGCAGCAGGCGCGGCTGCGCTCGCGCATGACCGAATGGGCAAGGATGACGCCGCAGCAGCGCAACGCGGCCCGACTGCATTTCGGCGAAGTGCGGCAGGTGCCCGCCAGCGAGCGCCAGGCCCGCTGGCAAGCCTGGCAGCAGCTGCCGGAAGATCAGCGCCGCAGCATCGGCGCCCAGGCGGGCAGCCTGCCGCCAGCGCCCGGCCCGCTGCCTGCCGCCGTTCGCCCGGCCTCGCCGCCCCTGTCTCCGCAGACCAAGAACAACATCGTGGCCACGCCGACCCTGCGTCCACCGCAGCCGGTGGCCCTGGGCACCGTGCAGGCCGGCTCCGGCGCCAGCACCCGGCCGATCAACAAGTCCGCCCCGACACCGCCCCGGCACCAGCCCGTCGGTCTGCCGAAGATCGCCGCCACGCCGGAATTCATCGACCGCACGACGCTGCTGCCCTCGCGCGGACCTCAGGGCGCCGCGGCGGCGGGCCATGCCCCACCGGTGATGACGCTGCCCAGCGGCAGCGCACCGCCTCTGCCCGCCACGGCGCCGCCGCCCGCGGTCGCCAGCACCTCGCCGACCGACCCGGCCTCGCCGAGCCCGACGGCATCGGACGGATCGCACTGAGGCCGCGGCCCGCTCAGGCCGCGCGGTTAACATGGCGGCCCCGAAGACCGCGCCGGCCCCGGCCGCCCCCCCCTGATGGCTGCAAAGACCGCCAAGCCCGTCCTGCCCTACACCCCGGATGATGCCGATCCGGCCCTGCAGCCCACGCCCGCGCTGCGCCGCCGGCTCGCGGCCATGCTCTACGAGGGCGTGCTGCTGTTCGGCGTGCTGATGATCGGCGGGCTGCTGTTCGCGATCGTGGCCGACCAGCGCCATGCGCTGCACGGCCGCATCGGGCTGCAGATCTTCCTGTTCGTGCTGCTCGGGCTGTATTTCTGCGGCTGCTGGACCCGCGGCGGCCAGACGCTGGCGATGAAGACCTGGCATGTGCGCCTGGTGCGGATGGACGGCCAGTCGCCAAGCTGGCCGCAGGCGGTGCTGCGCTATCTGCTGGCCTGGCTGTGGTTCGTCCCGGCGCTGCTGGGCGCGCAGATCCTCGGCCTGCACGACCAGGGACGACTCTCGAGCGCAGTGCTGGCCGGCGTGGCCGGCTATGCGCTGCTGTCGCTCCTGCTGCCGGACCGGCAGTTCCTGCACGACCGGCTCTGCAAGACCCGGCTGGTCACCTGGCGCCCCGCGCCACGCAAGCGCCCCTGACCTCCTCCGGAAGCACGCGATGGACAATCCTCACAAGGGCCGCACCGGCCTCGACCGCATCCGTCACGCCGCCGGCTACTCGCTGCAAGGCATGCAGGCCGCGCTGCGGCACGAGAGCGCCTTCCGGCAGGAGGCCTGGCTGGCCGCCGCGCTGCTGCCCGCCGCCTTCTGGCTGGGTCGCAGCTGGGTGGAGGTGGCGCTGCTGGCCGGCAGCGTGGTGATGGTGATGATCGTCGAGCTGCTGAACTCGGCCATCGAGGCGACGGTCGACCGCATCTCCTTCGAGCTGCACGAGCTGGCCAAGCGCGCCAAGGACTACGGCAGCGCCGCGGTCTTCCTGGCGCTGGCGCTGTGCGGCGGCATCTGGGCCGCCGCGCTGTGGAGCCGCCTGGCCGGCGGCTGAAGA
>JAUPTP010000143.1 GCA_030918015.1 Pseudomonadota bacterium | reverse complement strand
CCGTCCGCTGGGGATGGTCCTGGGGGGGGGACCATCCGGTTCCTCATGTCACTTCTTCGCGTACTCTTCGGCCGGCTTGTCGTTGGGGTTGGCCCAGGCCGCCTTGGTGGCCTCCGACAGCGGCAGGCCCACCGGGGTGCCCGCCGGCGGGATCGGCTTCATGAACCACTTGTCGTAGAGCTTGGCCAGGTCGCCGGTCTTGATCAGGCCCTTGATGCTGTCGTCGACCGCGGTCTTGAACTCGGCGTCGTCCTTGCGCAGCATGCAGGCGATCGGCTCGACATTGAGCACCTCGCCGACGATGCGGAAGTCCTTCGGGTTCTTCGCCTTGGCGATGTTGCCCGCCAGGATCTGGCCGTCCATCACGAAGGCGTCGGCGCGGCCCGACTCCAGCAGCAGGAAGCTGTCGGCGTGGTCCTTGCCGAAGACCTCGTCGAAGTTCACGCTGGCGGCGCGCTCATGCTTGCGCAGCAGCTGCACCGAGGTCGTGCCGGTGGTGGTGGCCACCTTCTTGCCGTTGAGCTGCGCGATCGAGGTGATGCCCGAGCTGGCCTTGACGGCGATGCGCACTTCCTCGACATAGGTCGTCACCGCGAACGCCACCTGCTTCTGGCGCGCGGCGTTGTTGGTGGTGGAGCCGCACTCGAGGTCGACGGTGCCGTTCTCGATCAGCGGGATGCGGTTCTGCGAGGTCACCGGCTGGAGCTTGACCGTCAGCGACGACAGGCCCAGCTTCTTGCGCAGGTCGGCGGAGATGCGCTCGGCCATCTCGGTGTGGAAGCCGACATACTTGCCGTCGCCCAGCGTGTAGCCCAGCGCGCCGGAGGACTCGCGCACGCCCAGCGTGATCGTGCCGCTCGACTTGATCTTGTCGAGCGTGCCGGCGGCCTGCACGACGCCGGCTGCCATCAGCGCCGCGACGAGAACGAGGGATTTCTTCATGGCTCTTCCTTTGCGAGGGAGGGTTGCGGAGGGAATCGAAAAAGATCCGGACAGGGCGTCGATCAGCCCAGCGGCTGGTCGTTGGGGCGGCGCTGCAGCTGCAGCATCGCCGGCGACGGCGGCCAGTTCAGGTTCAGCCCCCAGGGCGGAATGGGGTTCTGGAACCAGCGCTGGTAGATGCGCATGGCCTCGCCCGACTGCAGCAGGCGCACCAGCGCGCGATCGACCGCCGCCTTGAACTCGGTGTCGCCCCGCCGCATCATGCAGGCGTAGGCCTCCTGGGACATCGGGACTCCCACGACCTCCCAGTCGTCGGGGCGCACCGCGCGGGCCCGCGCGCCGAACAGCAGCGCGTCATCCATCATGAAGGCCTCGGCGCGGCCGGACTCGAGCGCCAGGAAGGCCTCCTCGTGGTCCCGGACGGTGACGATGCGCACCTGCAGGCGCCGGCGCTCGATGTGCGTGCGCAGCAGCCGCTCCGACGTGGTTCCGGCCGTCACCACGACCGCATGCCCGTCCAGGTCGGCGAAGTCGCGGATCGGCGAGCCGCGGCGCACCAGCAGCCGCGTGCCGGCGACGAAGAAGGTCGTGGAGAAGGCCACCAGCCGGGCGCGCTCGACGGTGTGGGTGGTGGAGGCGCATTCGAGGTCGACGGTGCCGTTGCGCACCAGCGGGATGCGGTTCTGCGTCGTCAGCGGCACCAGGCGGATGGTCAGCGCCGGCAGCTTCAGCTCGGTCTTCAGGCCGTCGACCACCCGCAGCATCAGCTCGTGCGAGTAGCCCACCACCCGCTTGCGGCTGTCGTAATACGAGAAGGGCACCGAGGACTCGCGGTGGCCGAGGCTGATCGTGCCGGTCTCGACGATGCGGCGCAGGGTCTCGGACTCGGGCAGGGCCTGCTCGGGCACCGGCCGCTGCGCCTGCGCCGGCAGCAGGGACAGGGCCAGCAGCACGGCCGCACCGCACCGCCGCAGGGCCTGCAGGCCGTGGCGGGTCAGGGAGGAGCGGGGCGTCAGGTCCATCATTGCACCAGAACAGAGCATGACTCGTGCCAGGTCGTTCCCGACGGACACGGCAACGTCGCGCCCCCTGCACCCGCCGCGACCGGTCCCGCGGCGGTCCGGCAATCCGTCACGTCACGATGACCCCGGATCGGATTTCCGGCCCGCGCTGCACCCCGGGGCACTCAGTTCAGAACAGACGCCCGACATTGAGCAGCGTCAGCACGCCCAGCACCGCGAAGATCGCCGCGGAGACGGCATGCACCAGCTTCATCGGCAGCTTCGTCGCGGCCTTCTCGCCGATCAGCACTGCCGGCACGTTGGCCAGCATCATGCCCAGCGTCGTGCCGCAGACCACCTGGACCAGTTCGGCATAGCGCGCGGCCAGCGCGACGGTGGCGATCTGCGTCTTGTCGCCCATCTCCGCCAGGAAGAAGGCGATCACGGTCGTGCCGAAGACGCCGAAGCGCCCCCCCTCGGCCTCGGCATCGTCGATCTCGTCGGGCACCAGCATCCAGCCCGCCATCGCCAGGAAGGACAGGCCGATGACCCAGCGCAGCACGTCCGGCCCGAGCAGCCGGGCCACGCCCTCGCCCACCGCGCCGGCCAGCGCATGGTTGAGCAGCGTCGCGGCCAGGATGCCCAGGATGATCGGCATGGGCTTGCGAAAGCGCGCGGCCAGCAGCAGCGCCAGCAGCTGCGTCTTGTCGCCGATCTCGCCGAGCGCGACGACACCGGTGGACACCAGGAAGGGTTCGAAGGACATGGAAACTCCGGGGCCGGCGGTGAAAGGACAGCGATGACCACGCAGCACCACCGGCCCGTCCGGAGGCTGCATGGTCATCGGTCTTGCCGGGCCGGGGCAGCGCGTGCGGCGCTGCCGGCTTCCCGCGCCATGTCCGTGAGGGACAAGCGTGTTGACGCGGGCACCGGATGCGGCAGGCCTGGAGGCCCGCGGAGTCCGGTCAGCTACTCCCCGATGACGGGAGGGGCGGATTGTAAGGCATCGAGCACCCAGCCCTCCTCGGCGGCGATGCGCCGCAGCGCCTGCTCGAACGGATGCCGGGCCTGCCGGGCGATCTGCCCCAGGTCCTCATGCAGGCGCCGATCGGCCGGGGTGTCGACCGCGCAGCGGGCGCTGTAGGACTCGAAGTCGCCCAGCATCTGGATCAGCTCGGCCAGATGGCGCGGGCACTCGCACTGCACCCGCATGGTCTGCCGGGCCACCCGCGCCAGCACCTCGGGCGGCAGCGGCAGGCCGGCCTGCGGCCCGGTGCCGGTCTCGGTCAGCTCATGCAGGGTCGCACGCAGCAGCCGCGCCATCTCGCCGCGGCCGAGCGGCCCGCGCCAGACCGCCACCCCCTGGGCACGCAGCTGCTGCACCAGCCGGTCCGGCCCGAAGCCGTAGACCACCATCACCTCGCGCGCCACCCGGTCCTGCTGCAGCGCCAGCAGCCGCTCGACCAGATCCGGGTGCAGGGTGTCGATCTCCAGTGCCAGCAGGTCATGATCCCCGCGCGACATCGGCACCTGCGACTGTGCGGCCCAGTCGAGCAGCCGGTGCGCCCCCGGCAGCGCGCCGAGCTGTGCGGCCAGCACCGCCGGCAGCGTGCGCCCGGCGCTGCACACCACCAGCGGGCGCGGCGCGAACCGTGCCGCTGCCGCCGCAGTCGCCTCAGCCGCCGCTGGCGCCCGGTGCACACGGCCGGGCGCCGCCGGCTCGGCCGCCCCGGCCACCAGAAGCGCCTGCAAGGCCGGTTCGGCCTGTCCCGCCAGCGTGCCGACCGCATGCCCCTGCTCGACCAGCGCGCGGATCATGCCCAGCCGGCGCACATCGGCCGACGAATACAGGCGGTGGCCCGAGGGCGACTGCGGCGGCGCGACGATGCGGTAGCGCCGCTCCCACACCCGCAGCGTCGCCACCGCGATGCCGGTCATGCGCGCCACCGCCGCGGTGCGGAAACGCGGCACGCCATCCTCGCCCGACATCGAGTCAGGCCCCGAGATTGTCGCCATGCTGTGCTCCTTTTGTCCCGTCTAGCCCCCTGGCCAGCACTGAAGTATCCAAATGAAGTGATTTTGAATCGCTTCAAACACAGGTCATCATACGCTCCAGCGGCAGGTCCTGCCGATGTTCAGCGATTCGGAGTTCCTGATGTCCTCATCCTGTCACGAGACACCGGCCGGCCCCCTGCTCCGCGTCGCGGTCATCGGTGCCGGCATCGCCGGGGCGATGTGCGCACGCCGCCTGGCCGACGCCGGGGCGCGGGTGACGCTGCACGACAAGGCCCGCGGCCCCGGCGGGCGCATGTCGACCCGGCGGCATGGCGACGGGGCCGAGGCGCGGCACCTCGACCACGGCGCGACCGGCTTCGAGAGCCACTCGCTCGATCTGCTGCCCTGGCTGCGCCAGGGCGCGGCGCAGGGCTGGCTGCAGCGCTGGGACGCGGTGCGGCCCGAGGGGACGGAGCCGTCGCGCTGGGTCGCGGTGCCGGGCATGAACGAGCTGGTGCGCCGGCTGCTGCACGGACTGCCGCTGCAGGCCGGGCGGGCGGTGGTGGCGCTGCACCGCGACGACGCCGGCTGGCAGCTGCAGCTCGACGGCGAGGCCGCGCCCGGCCCGCAGCGCCACGACGCGGTCGTGCTGGCGATGCCCCCGCGCCAGGCCGCAGCGCTGCTGGTGCCGCACCAGCCGGACTGGGCGATGCAGGCGCTGCAGGCACGCATGCAGCCCTGCTGGACGCTGATGGCCGAGACGGACGAGCCGCCGGCCTGGGACTTCTCCCTGGCCCGACCGGCGCACGGCCCGCTCGAGCTGCTGGTGCGCGACGACCTCAAGCCCGGGCGTCTGCGGCGGCCCGGACGGGCGCTGTGGGTCGCGCAGGCCCGCGCCGACTGGTCGGGCGCCCATGTCGACCTGCCGGCCGAGGCGGTGGCGGCGCGGCTGCTCGATGCGCTGCGCGCCGAGGTCAATCCGGGTGGCGACCTGCGGCCGCATTTCGCCACCGCCCACCGCTGGCTCTACGCCCGGCCGGAGCCGCTGCTGTGCGCCGGACCGGCCTGCTGGTGGGAGGCCGGACAGGGGCTGGGCGTCTGCGGCGACTTCCTGGGCGGTGGCACGGTCGAGCTGGCGGCGCTCTCGGGCCTGGATCTGGCCGAGCGCATCGGCCGCGAGCCGCCGCGTCCGACGCAGGAACGGCACGCCCGGGCCGAGGTGCGGCGCCAGGAGCAGCCGGCATGAGCCTCGACCCCAGCCGGCCTGAGGCGCTGCGCCGCATCGCCGCGATCGACGCCGAGGCCTACGCGCGCACCCGCAACGCGCTCGACGGCGCGGTGACCGGCCTGTCGCCGTGGATCACGCACGGCATCGTCACGCCCGCCGAGGTGCTGGCCGGCGCGATCGCCGCCCACCGTGCCGCCGGGCGCAGCACGCCGATCGGTCTGCAGCACCGGCTGGTGATGGAGCTGGGCTGGCGCGAATACTTCCGCCATGTCTGGCACCACCGCGGCGACGCGATCCTGCACTCGCTGCACGAAGGCGTGCTGCCGGACGGCATGTATGCCGACGCGGTGCCCGCCGATGTGCGCCAGGCGCGCACCGGCGTGCCGGTGATCGACCGCGCGGTGCGCGAGCTGCACGCCCGCGGCCATCTGCACAACCATGCGCGGCTGTGGCTGGCCAGCTATCTGGTGCATCTGCGCAAGGTGCACTGGCGCGCCGGCGCCGACTGGCTGTGGCCGCGCCTGCTCGACGGCGATCTGGCCAGCAACCACCTGAGCTGGCAATGGGTGGCCGCCACCGGCAGCCGCAAGCCCTATCTCTTCAACGCCGAGAACATCGCCCGCCATGCGCCGCCCGAGTGGCACAGCCCGGGCAGCGTGCTCGACACCGACCACGACAGCCTGGAGCGCATCGCGCGCAGCCCGGCGCCGGTGCGCACCCGGCCCCGGCCGGATGCCGAGGGCTGCCCCGAGCCGGCGCTGCAGGCCGAGCCGCCGGACGGCGGCCTCGCCGGCATCGGCGCCGAACTGCACGAGCAGGTGCGCGGCCGCGAGGTCTGGCTGGCGCACCCGTGGGCGCTGGGCGATCCGCCCGCCGACCTGCCGGCCGGCACGGTGGTGGTCGGACTGCTGGTGGCCGAGACCCACCGGGCGCGGCCCTGGAGCGCCGCGCGCTGGAACTTCGTGATGCCCCGGCTGCGCCAGCTCGCGCCGCACTGCGCGCTGGCGCCGCTGGCGCAGTGGCGAGCGCTGCTGCGCGACGCGCGCCGGGTCCATGCCCGCGACGACCCGCATCTGTGCCCGGCGCTCGAGGCGCTGGCGACCGATCTGCGCCCCGCGCCGCGGCTGTTCCCGCGCATCGAGCGGCCCTGCGATTCCTTTTCCCAGTGGTGGACCCGGGTCGGGCGCGAGCTCTCGCACGCCGACGCCGTCCTTTCCCTTGTTGCCCCCGTTCCAGGAGATCCTGAT
>JAUPTP010000142.1 GCA_030918015.1 Pseudomonadota bacterium | reverse complement strand
GGCTCGGCACCACCACCGCGCCACCGGCGGCCGCCGGCTCGGCCGCCCAGCGCGCGATCAGCGACCGGCCGACGAAGCCGGAGCCTCCGAGAATCAGCAGCTTGCGAGGAACCATGGTGTCAAGGAATCAGGTCGGAACAGGTCGGAACAGGGGGCAGGGCCGTCAGGGCAGCGACCGGCTCTCGGCCACCGCGTCGGCCGGGCGCGGACCGATGGCCGGCTGCAGGCGCGGCTTGAGCAGGACCTGGGATCGCCCGGCCAGCAGCGCGCCGTAGTAGCTGGCATTCGACAGCACCTTCTTCACATAGTCGCGCGTCTCGGTGAACGGAATGTTCTCGGCCCAGGCGGCGGTCTCCATCACCGGGCCCTCGCGCCAGCGGCGAGGCCGGTTCGGGCCGGCGTTGTAGCCGGCCGCGGCCAGCGCCTGCGAGCCGCCCAGGTCATCGAGCACCAGCTTCAGGTAGCCGGTGCCCAGCTTCAGGTTGGTGGCCCGGTCGGTGATCTGGGCATCGCTGTAGGGCAGGCCCAGCCGGCGGGCGGTCCAGCGGGCGGTCGCCGGCATCACCTGCATCAGGCCGGAGGCCCCCACCCCGGAGCGCGCATCGGTGACGAAGCGCGACTCCTGGCGGATCAGCCCGTAGACATAGGCCGGATCGACGCCCACCTCGCGCGCGGTCGTCAGCACCTCCTCGCGGAACGGCGTCGGGAAGCGCTGCGCCATGTCGATCTCGCCGCGGGTGCGCTCGCTGGTGCTGATGCAGCGGTCCCACAGCGCGTTGTCGCAGGCATGCTGGGCGGCGGCCAGCAGCTGGCGGTCGCTCATCTCCCGCAGCGAGAAGTTCCACTCGCGCACGCCTTCGCTGCGCAGGCCCAGCTCGATCATCGCCATCGCGCGGTCGAGGCCGGGGTGGCGCACCGCCTGGGCGCGCTCCTCGGCCGTGAGGGGCGCGGGCCGGGGCGGCAGCGACTGCGCCCGGCCCAGCTCCTCGGCCGCGAGCTGGCCGTAGAAGTGATGCTGCCCGGCGATGCGCTCGAGCAGCCCCGCCGCCGCGCCCCGCCGCGCCTCGCCCTCGGCGCCGGCCTGCACCGCCCGCGCACGCCAGTAGATCCAGGTGGCATCGGCCTGGGCGGACGCGCTCATCGCGCCGATCGCCTCGCTGATCCGCCCCCAGCGGCCAGGGTCGTCGCTGCGCAGCGCGGCGCGGACCCGCCAGGCCAGCGACTCGTCGTTCCACTCGACCTCGCGCTCGCCCAGGCCGGCGCGGCGGAACCAGCCATCGGCCTCGGGCATCAGCTTCATCGCCGCCTGGCGCGCGATCGCGTTCCAGGCCCAGGCCTGCGCCTCGGCCGGCAGCTGGGCCTGCCAGCGGCCCTGCAGCTCGGCGGCGGCCTGCGCCGGATCGGTGGCGGCCAGCCGCGCCAGCGCCATCAGGGTCAGCTCGATGCCCGGGCGGGTGCCCGCGTCCGCCTTCTTCGCCAGGAAGCGCAGGGGCTGCTCGAGGATCTCGGTCAGCACCGCCGGATCCTCGCCCAGCAGCGTCAGGGCCTGGCTGGCCGCGGCGGGGCGCTTGGCCTCCGCGGCCTGGCGGGCCTTGAGCCACACGTCGGCCGCGCTGAACTGGCCCGCGGCCAGCATCGTGCCGGCCAGCCGCGTGCAGCCCCCGTCGCCCTCGCGCTGGGCGAACCAGGCGCTGCGGGCGGCGGCCCGCACGTCCTCGCCCGCCTGCTGGCGCAGCAGCAGGGCGTAGCAGCTGACCTCGCGGTCGTCGTTCATGCGAAAGCGCGGGTGCTCGACGGCGAACTGGCGCCAGTCGCGCCGGCGGCCCAGCTCGAGCAGCCAGTCGTTGCGCAGCCGGTCCTCGACATAGCTGCCGGGCCAGCGCGCCGCGAAGGCGGCGAACTCGGGCGCCGTCAGCTCCGACAGGCGCAGGCTCATGTCCCAGTAGTCGGCCCACAGCGCCAGAGGATGGCCCGCCTCGACCAGCGCATCGCGGTGTGCGCGCAGGCGGGCACGGTCGCGCTTGCGCAGGGCGTCACGCGCCTGGACCAGACGGTCGTCGAGCGCGCGCATCGCCGCCGTGCGCGTGGAGGCCGACATCTCGACGATGGCGCCGCCCTCCGCACGCTGCGCCAGCGACGAGGCACTCTGCGCGGTGCAGGCGGCCGGCAGCAGCGGCAAGGTCACGGAGGCCAGGAGCGCGAGCGCAGCGCCCGGCAAGCCCCGGCGGACGAGATTCTGTCGTTTCATGGTGTCTGGATCGGCACGCGACCGGCGGCAAACGGATCCGGCATGCGATGCGGGCCAGTGTAGGGCAGCCCCGTGACGGGTGCCGCACCGCAGACCGATCGGCCGGCGCCACGGCGGGCCATGCCAGCGCCGCGGGTTGCCGCGACGCCTCAAAGCCCCGCACAATCGGGCGGATTGCCGCCCCGCCCTCCACGCCACCGCTGCCGCCCCGCGATGACCCAGTCGACCTTCAAGCTGCCCGATCCGCCCCGCGACAAGGCCGTGCTGCGCAAGCAGCTCCAGGCCGAGCGGATGTCGATGAGCGACCGCCACCAGCGCTCGGTCCATCTGCAGGAGGTGCTGATGGTCTGGCTGCTGACCCGCACCGAGAAGACGATCGGCGCCTTCTGGTCGATCAAGGGCGAGTTCGATGCGCTGCCGGCGCTCTACCGCTGGAGCGAATCCGACCCCTCGCGCCGCATCGGCCTGCCGGTCATCGACAAGAAGACCCGCCAGCTGCGCTTCCATGTCTGGTACCCGGGCTGCCCGATGGAGGAGGACGCCTACGGCATCCTCAAGCCCAAGGACACCGAGGAGTTCCACCCCGAGCTGCTGCTGGTGCCCTGCGTCGGCTTCGGGCCGAAGGGCGTGCGCCTGGGCTACGGCGGCGGCTTCTACGACCGCACGCTGGCCTCGCTGAACCCGATGCCCTACACCGCCGGCATCGGCTACGGCCACGGCTTCATCCCCTGGCTCGAGGCCGAGCCGCATGACGTGCCGCTCGACGCGATGCTGACCGAGGACGGCCCGGTCTGGCCGCGCGAGGCCTGATCGCCCCTCCCCACAGAGCGCCGCCCCAAAAGGGAGCGGCCGTGGCCCTTGCCTGCCACGGCCGCGGTCTCTCTCCCCGACACTTTCCCTCCGGGCGCTTGGGGTGCGCCCGGTCACCCTCCTTCGAGGCTCCGGCTCAGAACTTGTAGCCGACGCCCACGCCGACCAGCACCGGGTCGACCTTGACCTTGCCCAGCGTGGTGCCGGCCGCGCTCAGGTCGGTGCGGATCCAGACCTTCTTGACGTCCAGGTTCAGCGACCAGTTCTTGTCGATCATGTAGTCGACGCCAGCCTGCAGCGCGCCGCCGAAGCTGTTGCGCTCCACGTCCAGGCCCGCGGGCAGATCGACGTTCGAGAAGCGGGTGTAGTTGACGCCGGCGCCCAGGTAGGGCTTCAGGCCGTTCAGGCCCAGGCCGGTGAAGTGGTACTGCAGCGTCAGGGTCGGCGGCAGGTGCTTGAGCGTACCGATCTGGGTGCCATCCGCACGGACCTGCTGCTTCTGCGGATAGGTCAGGATCAGCTCGGCGGCCAGGTTCGGCGTGATGAAGTAGGTGAAGTCGACTTCCGGCAGCGTCTTGTGGTCGATGGTCACGGCCAGACCGGGCACCGTGTCCTGATTCGACGGCGCGAGGTTGACGGCACGGGCGCGCACCAGGATGTCGCCGGCGGCGGTCTGGGCCGAGGCGAACGGCGAGGCGACGAGGGCGGCGACGGCGGCGAGGGCAAGGCAGGTCTTGTTCATGGCGGTTTCCAGTGAGGATTCAGACCCGGGCGCCGTGAAGGCACCGGGCATGGATCCATTGGAGCCGCCCCGGCCCGCCGCGCCCTTGCGGCGGCTCAAGTCGGCCGGACCGTCGCCGGACGCGGTGCAGCCGGATTGACCTGGGTCAGAGGCCCTGAAGACTGCTGTCGTCTGGACGCGTCACTGCGCCCCCGCCGACGCGGGGGCGAGCCCCAGCCGGCGGCAGATCTCCAGCACCGTCGCGCTGGCATTCATCGTGTAGAAGTGCAGCGCCGGCACCCCTTGCGCGCGCAGCCGCTCGCACAGGTCGGCCACCACGTCCAGGCCGAAGGCGCGGATCGAGGCGCTGTCGTCGCCGAAGCTCTGCAGGCGCAGGCGGATCCAGCGCGGCACTTCGGCGCCGCAGGTGTCGGCGAAGCGCAGGATGCCGCTGGAGTTGGTGATCGGCATGATGCCGGGCACCACCGGGATGTCCGCACCCAGCGCCTGCGCCTCCTCGACGAAGCGGAAATAGGCATCCGGGTTGAAGAAGAACTGCGTGATCGCCGAGTCGGCACCGGCGCGGGCCTTGGCCGCGAAGGCCTGCAGGTCGGCCTGCGGCGACTTCGCCTGCGGATGCATCTCGGGATAGGCCGCCACCTCGATGTGGAAGTGGTCGCCGGTCTCGGCGCGGATGAAGCTCACCAGGTCGCTGGCGTGGCGGAACTCGCCCATCGGGCCGAAGCCGCTGGGCAGGTCGCCGCGCAGCGCGACGATGCGCTTCAGGCCCATCGCCTTGAACTGCGCCAGGCGCTCGCGCACCGACTCGCGCGTCGCGCCGACGCAGGTGAAGTGCGAGGCCGCCTCGCGGCCCTCGTCGAGAATGGCCTGGACGGCGCCGATCGTGCCGTCCTGCGTGCTGCCGCCGGCGCCATAGGTCACCGAGCAGAACTGCGGCTCCAGCACATAGAGCTCGCGGCGCACCTGCGCCAGCCTGGCCGTGCCCTCGGGCGTCTTCGGCGGAAAGAACTCGAGACTCAGCGGCAGCGAGGCCGCGGGGGTCGTCGTCATGGGAGAAGTCTCCAGCGGGAGAAGAGGTCGTCGGCGCGACGCCACCGGCCGGTCAGCCGGCGCGACGCGCGTGCATCAGGAATTCGCGGTTGCCGTCGCCGCCGGTCACCGGGCTGTCGAGCCAGGCCGCCACCGCCAGGCCGCAGCCGGCCGCGGCCTCGCGCAGCTTGGGCTCGACCCGCGCCAGCGCGGCCGTGTCCTTCACCAGTCCGCCCTTGCCGATGTCGCCGGGCTGCAGCTCGAACTGCGGCTTGACCAGCATCAGCAGGTCGCCGGCCGGAGCCAGCAGCGGCGCCAGCGCCGGCAGCACCAGCGCCAGCGAGATGAAGGACAGGTCGCCGGTGATGAAGCCGAAGCCCTCGGCCGGACACGCCGCGCCCAGATCGGCCGCCACCAGATGGCGCGCGTTGACGCCCTCCAGCGCGGTGACCCGGGCGTCCGCGCGCAGCCGCGGGTGCAGCTGGCCGTGGCCGACATCGAGGCCGACCACCCGCGCGGCGCCGCGCGCCAGCAGCACGTCGGTGAAGCCGCCGGTGCTCTGGCCGACGTCGAGCGCGACCCGGCCGGCCACCGCCAGCCCGGTCGCCGCCAGCGCGCCGTCGAGCTTCAGGCCCCCGCGCGACACCCAGCGCAGCTCGGCGTCGTCGGTGATCTCGATCTCGCAGCCCTCGGGCAGCTCGTCGCCGGCCTTGCGCGGCACGCTCCAGCCCCGGGCCCCGAGCCAGCGCACGGCGCCCTGGGCGATCAGCCGCTGCGCGGCCGAGCGCGTCGGCGCCAGGCCGCGGCTCACCAGCATCTGGTCGGCACGCATCTCGGCAAGCGCTCCGGGCCGATCAGTAGCGGTAGGTGTCGGGCTTGTAGGGGCCGGCCACCGGCACGCCGATGTAGGCGGCCTGCTCCTCGGTCAGCTCGGTCAGCTGGGCGTTGAGCGTGGTCAGCTGCAGGCGCGCGACCTTCTCGTCGAGGTGCTTGGGCAGCACGTAGACCTTGCCGATGTCGTAGGCGTCCTTGTGCGCGTACAGCTCGATCTGCGCCAGCGTCTGGTTGGCGAAGCTCGACGACATCACGTAGCTCGGATGGCCCGTGCCGCAGCCCAGGTTCACCAGACGGCCGCGCGCCAGCAGGATGATGCGCTTGCCGTCCTCGAAGACGACATGGTCGACCTGCGGCTTGATCTCCTCGAAGCGGCACTTCTCTTCCAGACGGGCGACCTGGATCTCGTTGTCGAAGTGGCCGATGTTGCAGACGATGGCGTTGTTCTTCATCGCCGCCATGTGCTCGTAGGTGATGACGTCGCGGTTGCCGGTGGTCGTCACGAAGATGTCGGCCTGCGAGGCGGCCCACTCCATCGTCACCACGCGGTAGCCTTCCATCGCGGCCTGCAGCGCGTTGATCGGGTCGATCTCGGTCACCCAGACCTGGGCCGACAGCGCGCGCAGCGCCTGCGCCGAGCCCTTGCCCACGTCGCCGTAGCCGCAGACCACGGCGATCTTGCCGGCGATCATCACGTCGGTGGCGCGCTTGATGCCGTCGACCAGCGACTCGCGGCAGCCGTAGAGGTTGTCGAACTTC
>JAUPTP010000141.1 GCA_030918015.1 Pseudomonadota bacterium | reverse complement strand
GGCCAGCTGGTCTTCGAAGTGCACGCCGGCGGCGCCCGACGCGATCATGTTCTTCATCAGCTCGAAGGCGTTGAGCACGCCGCCGAAACCGGCTTCCGCGTCAGCGACGATCGGCAGGAAGTAGTCGACGAAGCCTTCGTCACCGGGGTTGATGCCACGGCCCCACTGGATCTCGTCGGCACGCTTGAAGGTGTTGTTGATGCGGCGGACCATGGTCGGCACCGAGTCGTAGGCGTACAGCGACTGGTCCGGGTACATGGTTTCCGAGGTGTTGCCGTCGGCGGCGACCTGCCAGCCCGACAGGTACACGGCTTCCAGACCGGCCTTGGCCTGCTGCATCGCCTGACCGGCGGTGATCGCGCCGAAGGCGTTGACATAGCCCTTCTTGGCGCCGCCGTTGACCTTCTCCCACAGCTTCTCGGCGCCCATCTTGGCCAGGGTGTACTCGGGCTGCAGGCTGCCGCGCAGACGCACGACGTCGGCGGCGCTGTAGCCGCGCTTCACCAGCTTCCAGCGGGGGTTCTCGGCCCAGTCCTTCTCGAGGGCGGCGATCTGTTGTTCGCGGGTCAGGTTCGTCATGAGTCTCTCCGTTCGGCAGGGTGTTTCAAGGAGGCTGAACACGTCGTGTTCGATGGCTCAAGATTACTGCTGACCCTCGGCGCCGCCAACACTTATGTCTTATATAAGACATCTTTTTGATATCAATAAAATCAACAACTTACGCAGCATATTCCACATCAAGAAATCATCTTTCTCACCATGGAAAATTTTTGTGCAGCGCAGCAGCGTCTTTTTCCACATCGTGGAAGCATCTTCGCCAGCATGAAAAATCAGCCCGGATCGGGCGGGCTCCGAGGCTTGATCCGGGTCAGGAAGGCGATGCGATGCCCCCCCCCCCCGAAGAATCGGGGGAGACCGCGCTGGCGCTTGACCTCGCTCAACCCGGCCGGCCACCGGGCATCAAGAATGGACTCATCGCGCTGCACCGGCGCTCACCCCCTCAGGAGTCGATCATGAGCATGCTTGCGTCCGTTCCCGTCGAGACCGTTGCCCCCGTGCCGCGCCCTCTCGAGCAGGATTTCGAAGCCCTTGATGCCTGCCACCGCGAGGTGCTGGTCACGCTGGGCGACCTGCAGAAGCTGGTCGAGCGGCTCGAAGACCATGGCGTCGACCCGGTCGCACGCCGCCTGGCCTCCGACATCGTGCGCTTCTTCAGCCAGACCGCGCGCGCGCACCATGCCGAGGAAGAGCGCCTGGTCTTCCCCGGCCTGCTTGCCAGCGGCGATGCGGAACTCGTGCAGCACATCCAGCGCCTGCAGCAGGATCACGGCTGGCTGGAGGAAGACTGGCTCGAGCTCTCGGCCCAGGTCGATGCGGTCGCGCAGGGCTACAGCTGGTACGACCTTGATGCGCTGCGCATGGGCTCGGCCATCTTCGCCGAGCTGTACAAGGACCACATCGACCTCGAGGAATCGCTGATCTACCCCGAGGCCCGCCGCCTGATGAGCCTGCGCCCGGACGCGGGGGCGGCCCGCGCCCGTCGCGCCCAGCGCTGAAAGCTCCGGGCAGGCCGGGGCTGCGACACTGCACGCATGCTCGCGAACGATCTGCCCCTCACCCTGCCCCACCTGCTGCTGCTGGCCGCCTCCGCGCTGGGCGCCGGCGCGCTCAACGCGATCGCCGGGGGCGGCAGCTTCCTCACCTTTCCCGCGCTGGTCTGGACCGGACTGCCGCCGATCGTGGCCAACGCGACCAGCGCCATCGCGGTCAGCCCGGGCTACCTCGGCAGCACGCTGGGCTTTCGGCAGGAGCTGGCAGAGCTGCCCGCCTCGCGCCGCCGCGCCGAAGCGCTGATCTGCGCCCTGGGCGGGCTGGCGGGTGCGGGCCTGCTGCTGGTCACCCCGGCGCGGCTGTTCTCCGCGGCGGTCCCGTGGCTGCTGCTGTTCGCCACCGTGCTGTTCGCGCTCGGCCCCCGGGTGGTGGCCGCCCGGCAGGCAAGCCCCCGAACCTCACCCTGGCCGCAGCGGCTGGGCCTGTTCGCGGTGGCACTCTACGGCGGCTATTTCAACGGCGGCCTGGGCATCTTGCTGATGGCGCTCTACACGCTGACGGGCGAGCCCAGCCTGCATGCGGCCAATGCGCTGAAGAACCTGAACTCGCTGGTGCTGTCGCTGCTGTCGGTGATCGCCTTCGCCTGGGCCGGCGCGATCGCCTGGCCCCAGGCCGGCGTGATGATGGTGGCGGCCACGATCGGCGGCTTCGCTGGCGCCCGTCTGGCCCGCCGACTGCCGGTGGTCTGGGTGCGCACCGGCGTGGTGGTGACCGGCCTGGCCATGACAGCGGTCTTCCTGGCACGCAGTCGTTGACCCGAGAGAACCGCCTGTTGCCGCTGCGCTGCAAAGCGGGGTCGTGACTGGCCGCGATCGGCCGCCTTGGCCTGCCCGGAGGGACTCGAACCCCCGACCTGCTGCTTAGAAGGCAGCTGCTCTATCCAGTTGAGCTACGGGCAGAAGAGCCCCCGATCATAGCATCCGGGTTCAGAGGAACCGGCGGCGGCCGATATCGGAGAACCTCAGTTCCAGCACCTCCGACCCAGGCAGGACGCTCATGACCCTCTGGACCGATCCCGGCGTGACCCGCCGCCAGCTCGCCTCCTCCGCGCTGATGCTCGCCCTGATGGCGGGAACCGCCGGCTTCTCTCTGTGGAAGCTCGGACATGCCAACGAGATCGCTCGTCGCACCGAATCAGTGCGAACGGCACAGCTGAGCGAGATCGCGCAGATCGAGCTCTATGTGACCCAGACCTCGCTGCAGCTGCGTCACGGCATGCTCGCCCGCACCCTCGAGGAGCGGCAGGGCGCGGTCGACGAGATCCTGAAGCGCCATCAGCTGATCGAGCAGGCCACGGCCAGCTACCAGTCCAAGCTGTTCTCCGAGCAGGGGCAGCAGCGATTTGCGGTCATTCCAGACCTGATGAAAACCTTCTGGCAGCACGGCGAGGCCAATCTGGAGCTGGTCAAGCAAGGGCGCCGCGACGAGGCCTTCGCCTACCTGGTCGACAAGACCGTTCCGGCACGCAATGCCTTGCTGACGGCGCTGCGCGACAACGTCGGCTATCAGGAAGCCTCGCTGCAGCGGGAGATCGAGGACATCAACCAGTCGGTCAACCAGGCCCTGAGCGTGCTGCTGACCGTGCTGGGCGCTCTGGCCACCGGGCTGGTCTGGAACACGCTGCATCTCGGGCGCACCCTGCGGCGTCGGGTCGGCGAAAGCACGGCGATCGCCCAGCGGGTGCGCGACGGCGACCTGGCCACGACCATCACCGACCACAGGCGCGACGAGTTCTCCCCGCTGCTGCAGGCCCTGGCCGAGATGCAGGGCTCGCTGACCCAGATCGTCGCCGACGTGCGCGGCAGCGCCGAGACGGTGGCCCAGGCCAGCACGCAGATCGCCGAGGGCAACAACGACCTGTCCTCGCGCACGGAAGAACAGGCCAGCGCCCTGCAGCAGACCGCCGCGACGATGGACGAGCTCAACAACACGGTGCGAGCCAACGCCAGCCATGCCCAGGAAGCCACCCGGCTGGCGCACGACGCCGTGCAGGTCGCCAGCGGTGGCGGCGCACTGATGCGTGACGTGGTTCAGACGATGGACGGCATCAGCGAATCGTCACGCAAGATCGGTGACATCATCGGCGTGATCGACTCGATCGCCTTCCAGACCAACATCCTGGCGCTCAACGCCGCGGTGGAGGCCGCGCGGGCCGGCGAGCAAGGCCGCGGCTTCGCCGTGGTGGCCAGCGAGGTGCGCAGCCTGGCGCAGCGCTCCGCCGAGGCGGCTCGCGAGATCAAGGCGCTGATCTCCACGAGCGTCGGCCGCGTCGAGCAGGGCTCGGCCCTGGTGGGCCGCGCCGGCACGACGATGGAGGAGATCGTGCGCTCGATCGAGCGCGTCAGCACCATCGTGTCCGACATCAGCGAAGCCAGCCAGGATCAGAGCGCGGCCATCGAGCAGGTCGGCGAGGCCATCTCCCAGATGGACCGCAGCACCCAGCAGAACGCCGCGCTGGTCGAGCAGAGCGCCGCCGCCGCCAAGGACATGAGCGAGCAGGCGGGAGGATTGCTGAAGACGATGGGCTCGTTCCGGACGGCAGCCTGAACGGCAAGAGAGGGGTGGTCGGGGTGGTGGGATTCGAACTCACGACCCTCTGCTCCCAAAGCAGATGCGCTACCAGACTGCGCTACACCCCGACGAAGACTGCGATTGTAGCAAATTCTCAGATGTTGGTGCGCAGCTCGGCGCGGCGCGGCAGGTCGGGGCCGCGACGGGTGCAGGTGATCGCTGCGGCGCGCGCAGCGAAGTCGGCCACGCGCGTGACCTCGTCGAGCGAGATGCCCGCCAGCGCCTGCGGCGACAGCCGCCCGATCTCGGCCAGCGCGATCAGCGTCGCGGCCTGGAAGGTGTCGCCGGCGCCGACGGTGTCCTGCACCGTGACCTTCGGTGCGGCGACCTGGACCCGCCCGGCCTTCGTCCAGGCGAAGGCGCCCTCGCCGCCCCGGGTCATCATGACCAGCGCCACGCCGGCCTCCAGCCAGCGCGCGGCCAGCACCTCGATGTCCTCGCCCGGATACAGGCGCTCGAAGTCCTCGTCGCTGAGCTTGAGCAGATGGGTGCGCGCGGCCATCCATTCGATGTGCTCGCGCCAGACCGCCAGCGAAGGCTCGACATTCAGGCGCACGTTCGGGTCGAAGGAAATGACCGTGTCGCGGTGGCGCGCCTCGACCAGCGCGCGCAGCGTCGAGCCGATCGGCTCGACCACGCAGCCGTAGGAGCCGAAGTGGATCGCCGCGACCTGGGCCGGCAGCGCCGCCAGATGCTCGGGCAGCAGCTGGCGGTCGGCGCCGCCATGGCCGTAGAAGCGGTAGCTGGGCACGCCGGCGGCATCCACGCCGACCAGGCTGAGCGTCGTGGGCGCATCGCAGCGCACCAGCGCCTCGGTGGAGAGGCCCTCCTGCTCGATGCTGGCCAGGATGCGGTCGCCCAGAAAATCGCGCGAGACCGCACCCAGGAAGACCGCGCGGCCGCCCATGCGCTGCACGCCCGCAGCGACATTGAGCGGCGAGCCGCCCACCACCGCATCCAGGTGCAGTCCGTTGGGGGTCGCGCCGTTCTGGAACACATCCAGCAGGGATTCGCCACAGATGACGATGGGCAGGCTCGGGTTCATGGGGTCAGATCCGGTTTGTTGTCCTGTTGGGGCTGGGCAACGACCCGCGTCACCCGTCACGGGGGCCGATCCTCTCACTTCGAATCGCGCGGAACACTAGGGAAACCACTAAATCAAGCTGGTTGATTTAATTAGTCCCAAGGCCAAGAATTCACCCCACACCTCACCTCACCACCGGGCCTGCAGCGCGGGCCGTTCCTTCCGCAACGGAGACAACACATGAAGCGTCTTTCCACCCTGGGCATCGCCGCCGCTCTGGCCTGCATGGCCTCGTCGTCGATGGCGGCCGAGCCGGTGATCGGTCTGATCACCAAGACCGAGACCAACCCCTTCTTCGTGAAGATGAAGGAAGGCGCCCAGGCCGAGGCGAAGAAGCTCGGTGCCAAGCTGCTGAGCGGCGCGGGCAAGGCCGACGGCGACAACGCCGGCCAGGTCACCGCGATGGAGAACATGATCGCCGCCGGCGCCAAGACCATCCTGATCACCCCGAGCGACTCCAAGGCCATCATCCCGGCCATCAAGAAGGCGCGCGACAAGGGCGTGATGGTCATCGCGCTGGACAGCCCGACCGACCCGGTCGACGCCACCGACGCGCTGTTCGCCACCGACAACTACAAGGCCGGTGTGCTGATCGGCCAGTACGCCAAGGTCGCCCTGGGCGGCAAGGCCCCGGTCATCGCCACGCTGGACCTGTTCCCCGGCCATCCGGTGGGCGCACAGCGCCACAACGGCTTCCTGCAGGGCTATGGTCTGCAGTCGCTCGACGCCAAGAACAACGAGCTGGCCAAGCCGGCCGAGGTGGTCTGCATGGCCGACTCCTTCGGCGACCGCGCCAAGGGCCAGACCGGCATGGAGAACTGCCTCCAGAAGAACCCGAACATCAACCTGGTCTACACGATCAACGAGCCGGCCGCCGCGGGCGCCTACAACGCGCTGAAGGCCGCCGGCAAGGAAAAGGACGTGGTGATCGTGTCGGTCGACGGCGGCTGCGACGGCGTCAAGGATGTGGCCGGCGGCAAGATCGCCGCGACCTCGCAGCAGTACCCGCTGAAGATGGCCGCCATGGGCGTGGCCGCCGGCGTCGAGTACGCCAAGACCGGCAAGAAGGTCAGCGGCTATGTCGACACCGGCGTGACCCTGATCGCCGCCAAGCCGGTGGCCGGCGTCGACAGCAAGGACACCAAGGTCGGCATCGACCTGTGC
>JAUPTP010000140.1 GCA_030918015.1 Pseudomonadota bacterium | reverse complement strand
TGGTCGCGCGGGTGAACCGCCCGGCCGGCCCGATCTGGCTGATCGAGCCGCAGACCTACATGAACCTGTCGGGCAGGTCGGTGGCGCCGCTGGCGCGCTTCTTCCGCATCGCGCCCGAGGAAATCCTGGTGGTGCACGACGAGCTCGACGTGCTGCCCGGCCAGATGAAGCTCAAGCAGGGCGGCAGCGCCGCGGGCCACAACGGGCTGAAGGACATCCAGGCCCAGCTCGGCTCGCCCGCCTTCTGGCGGCTGCGCCTCGGGATCGGGCATCCGGGCGACCGCGCCGAGGTCGCGGGCTACGTGCTGCGCAAGCCGCCGGCGTCGGAGCGCGAGCTGATCGAGGGCTGCATCGACCGCTCGATGGAGGCGCTCGACCTGCTGCTGGCCGGCGACATGACGAAGGCCACCGCACTGCTGCACGCCGGCCCGCAGCGCCCGAAGCCGCCGCGTCCGCCCAAGCCGCCCGCCGCGGCCGTGCCGGACGGAACGGGCAGCTGATCAGCCGATCGGGAGACGCGGCAGCGCGTCCTGCTGCAGCCGCTCGTACTTGGCCTGCAGCTGCCCGGGCGTCTCGACATGCTCAGGATGGACCGGAATGCATTCGACCGGGCAGACCTGCACGCACTGCGGCTCGCCGAAATGCCCCACGCACTCGGTGCAGCGCGCCGGGTCGATGACGTAGAACTCATCGCCCATCGAGATGGCCTGGTTGGGGCACTCGGGCTCGCAGACATCGCAGTTGATGCACTCGCTGGTGATCATCAGCGCCATGGTGACTCTTCTCCTGCTCGGGGTCAGTCGCTCGAGGCGACCGCCGCGACGCGCTGCTGCAGGCGCGCCAGCACCGACGGGGCGACGAACTTCGACACATCACCGCCGAGCATCGCGATCTCGCGCACGAAGGTGCCGCTGACGAACTGGTACTGGTCGCTCGGCGTCAGGAACAGCGTCTCCACCTCGGGCATGAGCTGGCGGTTCATGCCGGCCATCTGGAACTCGTACTCGAAGTCGCTGACCGCGCGCAGGCCGCGCACCACCACCTTGCCGCCATTGTCGACGACGAAGTTGCGTAGCAGGCCGCGAAAGGCGACCACCTCGACGTTGCCGTAGGGCTGGGCCAGCTCCTGCGCGATCTCCAGGCGCTCCTCGAGCGTGAACATCGTGCGCTTGTGGTGGCCGGCGGCGACCGCCACGATCAGGCGGCTGAACAGCCGGCTGGCGCGGCGCATCAGGTCCTGATGGCCCAGCGTCATCGGGTCGAAGGTGCCGGGGTAGACGGCGGTGAGTTGCTGGATCGTGGGGGTCAAGAGGAACTCCGGGGCGGGCTCATCGTGTCGTCAGGGCACGCGGGCTCTCCGGCCAGGTGCATTTGCAACAGATGATAATGCACCATCCCTGCTCGCCCATGACGGTGCAGGCGCAGACCGTGCGCCGCCAGGGTCGACTCGTCGAAGGCCCGGTCCGCCTCGAGATAGAGCCAGCCGCCCTCGCCCAGCAGCCGCGTGGCCGCCTTCAGCGCCCGCTCGAACAGGTCGGCGCCAAAGGGCGGATCGAGCAGCACCAGATCGAACTGCCCGGCGCGCGCACCGGCCATCCAGCCCAGCGCATCGGTGCGGTGCACCGCCACCATGGTCGCGCCCAGCCGCGCGGCGGCCTGCTGCAGCTGCGCAGCCGCACGCGGCGCCTGCTCGAGCAGCACCACCTCGACCGCGCCGCGCGAGGCCGCCTCGAAGCCGAGCGCGCCGGTGCCGGCGAAGGCATCGAGCACCCGCCAGCCCGAGAGATCCTGGCCGAGCCAGTTGAACAGCGTCTCGCGCACCCGGTCAGGCGTCGGGCGCAGGCCGGGCTCGGCCAGCACCGGCAGCCGGGTGCGCTTCCAGCGGCCGCCGATCAGGCGGATCTCCCCCGGCGCACCACCATCGGCACGAGGAGAACGGGGAACAGGCGGCGAGGCCGGCGCACGGCGGTCGGGAGGATTTCTGGGCACGGGCGGCATTCTAGACAGGCGCGCTGCCTACAATCGGACCATCCCCCTGCGGCCGACGCTCGCGTCCGAGCGCTGCACCCCGCCCGACCCCCTGCCGGCCGCTCACCCGGCCTCCGCACGCATGTTCAGTTTCCTCCGTCGCAAGCTCTTCTCATCATCCCCGGCCCCGGAACCCGCACCGGAGAGCCCGCCGCCCTCCCCCGCCGCCGCGCTGCCCGCGCCCGAACAGGCACTGGAGCCGGCCTCCGCCCACCTGCCCGCCGTCATCGCCGAGCCGACCGCCGCCCCGGAGCCCGCGCCGGCCGCACGCGGCTCCTGGCTGCAGAAGCTCAAGGCCGGGCTGCAGCGCACCGGCTCCAGCATCGCCCAGGTCTTCACCGGCACGAAGATCGACGACGCGCTCTACGAGGAGCTCGAGGCCGCGCTGCTGATGGCCGACGCCGGCGTGGGCGCCACCGAATACCTGCTCGAGACGCTGAAGCAGCGCGTCAAGGACACCCGCTGCACCGATCCGGCCGGCGTCAAAGCCTTGTTGGCCGAGGTGCTGGCCGAGCTGCTCGCGCCGCTGGAAGGCTCGCTGCAGATCGGCGCGACCCAGCCCACCGTGATGATGGTCGCCGGCGTCAACGGCGCGGGCAAGACCACCAGCATCGGCAAGCTCACCCGCCATCTGGCCGAGCAGGACAGCAAGGTGCTGCTGGCCGCGGCCGACACCTTCCGCGCCGCCGCGCGCGAGCAGCTGGCGGTCTGGGCGGACCGCAACCGCGTCGAGATCGTCAGCCAGGAAGGCGGCGATCCGGCCGCGGTCTGCTTCGACGCGGTCTCGGCCGGCAAGGCGCGCGGCTGCGACGTGGTCATCGCCGACACCGCCGGCCGGCTGGCCACGCAGCTGCACCTGATGGACGAGCTGCGCAAGATCCGCCGCACGCTGGGCCGCGCGATGGAAGGCGCCCCGCACGAGGTGCTGCTGGTGGTCGACGGCAACACCGGCCAGAACGCCTTCACCCAGGTCAAGGCCTTCGACGAGGCGATCGGCCTGACCGGCCTGATCGTCACCAAGCTCGACGGCACCGCCAAGGGCGGCGTGCTGGCGGCCATCGCGCTGTGGGTGCGCGAGCGGGTCGCGCAGGGCAGGCCGGCGGTGCCGGTCTACTTCATCGGCGTGGGCGAGAAGCTGGAGGACCTGCAGACCTTCAGCGCCCGCGAGTTCGCGCAGGCGCTGCTGAGCTGAGACAGCCGGCTCATCCGGCCGGCGTGAGCGGCCCCTCGCGCTCGGCCAGCGCCTGGTCGATCCAGGCCTGCAGACGACCGGCGATCTCGGCCGAGGCGCCAGAAGCCCTCACCGGCGACACCGGCCGCGGTCGCAGCAGACCGGTCCCATCCAGACCCAGCAGGGCCGAGAGCACCTGCGGATCCAGCGGCCGCTCGGACACCAGCCCATCGGAGGAAGACTCGAACAGCGTGCCGCGCGTCAGATCCAGCTCGGTCAGCGCCAGCTCCATGCGGGTGGCCACGTCCGCCAGCACCTGACCGCGATCGACCAGCGCGGCGCTCGCCCCGCCCAGCAGCCCGATCTGCTCCGGCAGCGAACCGATCTCGCAGCACAGCAGCCGCGCCGCCTCGATGCGGTCGCGCAGGCTCGACGGACGCGCGGCCCCGCTGGCCGGCATCAGGAAGAGCGGCCCGTCGAATTCCGGAGCCGCCTGCAGCAGCGCCTGCAAGGCGGTGCGCGTGGGCGCATCGATCAGCCAGAGCTGCCGGGTCGAGCCCTCCAGCGCCAGCAAGGTGCTGACCAGATGACGGACGCGGTCGGCAGACACCCCCGCCAGGGTCACCGCGATCAGCACGAAGGGCTCGCCATCGACCCCATGGGCCGACCAGGTGGGCCCGAAATACATCGGCAGGCCATTGCGCAGGCAGGCGCCCGCCGGCTCGGGCACCTCGGGCCAGAGCCGGGCCAGCGCATCGTCCTCCAGCTGATCGGGCACGCACAGCAGCCGCTCGGGGGCCACGCCGTGGCGACGCAGGGTGCCCAGCGCACCGGCCTGGCTCGACACGAAGAGCAGATCCGCGCAGGGGTCGATCAGCGTCGCATTGCGCCCCTGCTCGCCGGCCTCGAGCCGCAGCAGCGGCAACCCCGCCTGGTGCACGACCAGGCAGCAGGCCGCCATCGCATCGCTCGATCCCAGGCTGAGCACCGCCAGCGGATCGAACTCCGCGATGCACTGGCCCAGGCCCTCGGCCACGCGCGACAGGCCGTGCTCCGGGTCACCGGGCACCCCTTCAAGGTCGATGCCGATCTCCAGCGAGGGCAGCACGCGGCCCATGCCGCTCCACGGCCAGATCCGGGTGAGCATCCCCAGGCCGACCAGCACCATCCGCGGCGAGCGGCCGATGTCCGCCATGGCCTCGGCCAGTGCGGCGAATTTCAGGGCCGCGCTGGTGCTGTCGGCCAGGCACAGCAGCACGTCACGGCTGGCCCGGCGCGCCAGCACGCCGTCGGCATGGCTGCGCGCCGCCCGGATCGCCGAGGTGAGGGCCTGCAGACGGGCGGCTGGCAGGGCCATGCGGGGCAAGGGCTGCGGCTCGACCGGTTCAGCCGGAGCCGCGGCCGGCGCGACGAACGGCAGCACCGCTGCCGTCGGAACAAGCGGTGCGGGTGCGGGTGCGGGTGCGGGTGCGGGTGCGGGTGCGGGTGCGGGTGCGGCGCCTTCACCGATCTCCTCGCGCAGCTCGGCGGCCGTGCGGTCCACCAGGCCCTCGTCGATCGTCTCGACGCCATCAAGGAACGCGGCCAGCAGCGACCGGTTGGCCAGACGGTTGAGGCGGCGCGGCACGCCTCCCGACTCGCGGTAGAGCCGCTCGAAGGCGCCCGCAGTGAAGGCCGGGCGACGACCCTCCCAGCCGACATGGCGCAGCCGGTGCTCGACATAGTCGCGGGTCTCGGCCGGAGTCAGCGGCCCCAGGTGGCTGGAGGCGGTGACGCGCTGGCGCAGCTGCTCCATCGTCGGCGACTCCAGCAGCCGGCGCAGCTCCGGCTGGCCGACCAGGAAGCTTTGCAGCAGGGCCTTGTTGCCCAGCTGGAAGTTCGAAAGCATGCGCAGCTCCTCGACCGCACGCGGGTCGAGGTTCTGGGCCTCGTCGACGATCAGCAGGGCGTGGCGCCCCTGCGCGACCAGCCCGGTGAAGAAGGTCTCGAGCGTGGAGATCAGGTGCGCCTTCGAACTGCTCTCGGGCGGCCGGATGCCGAAGGCGGTGATGATCGCCTGCAGCAGCTCGCCGGACTCGAGCTGCGTGCTGACGATCTGCGCCGGCAGCACCTTGTGCTGGTCGAGTCCGTCGATCAGCATGCGCACCAGCGTGGTCTTGCCCGCACCGATCTCGCCGGTGATCACCACGAAGCCCTCGGCCTGGGCCACGCCGTACTGCAGATAGGCCAAGGCCCGGCCATGCCCACGGCTGTTGAAGTAGAACGCCGGATCCGGATTGAGCTGGAAGGGCGGGCCGCTGAAACCGAAGTGGGATTCGTACATCGTGGGGCTGGCCGTCGTGCGGCCGTCAGAAGCGGTGCAACATGCCGACCGACAGACCCGTCTCGTTGGCGTCGTTGCCGACCAGCGAGGTGGAGCCGCTCTGGTGACGCAGGGTGGCGGAGACGGTGGTGCGGGGCGACAGCGCACGCGAGAGACCGAAGCGGATCTGGCTGCCGCGACGCGTGCCCAGCGAGGCATTGGTCCCGATGCCGGCGGTGCGCACCTGCGTCCAGGTCACCGTCGCGGCGGTGTCCGGATCGAGGCGCCGCCCCAGGCTCAGGGCCATGCCCTTCTGGATCGAATCGCTGGCCAGACCAAGGATGCCGGTGTCCTCGTCGGCGCCGTGGTAGTCGAGCAGCTTGGTGTGGTAGAGCCGCATCGTGACCGTGTGCCGCACCCCGACCAGCGCCAGCGTGGCATTGAAGCCCTGCTGGACCTGGACGGTGCGCGAATACAGGTCCACCGCGCTGCCCAGCGAGCCGCTCAGGCCGCGCTTGGCCATCAGGTCCTGCACCGCCGCCTGGCGCGTCGCCTCGTCCAGGATGCGGGTCTGCAGGATGGAGTCGATCATCGTGGCCACATCTCCACCCGCCTGCAGCGAGCCCAGGCGCGACGCATAGGTCGAGGCCTGGCGCTGCGCACCGATCGACAGGGCCATGAAGGGCGAGCGGTGGGTCAGCGTGGCGTTCCAGCCGGTGCCGAAGAAGCGCTTCTCGAGCTGGGAGTCGAGCACCGTGCGCTCCGAGGGCACCCAGCGCAGCAGCACGCCGCGCAGGGTCTCCTTCACCGAGTTGCTCGAGTAGTCGACCGCATCGGTGCCGCCCGTGACGCCCAGCGTCAGCGTCGGATCGGGCGCGTACAGGGCCGACAGGCGGGCCGTGGCCAGCACCAGGCTGCTGCTGGCGACCTTGTAGCGGGTGT
>JAUPTP010000139.1 GCA_030918015.1 Pseudomonadota bacterium | reverse complement strand
CACCAGATCCGGCGTGGTCTCGTGGCCGAGCTGCAGCAGACCCAGCGCAGCGATCAGGGCCAGCAGCGCGCCATCGGCGATGGCCCGCGCGTAATCGATCGGATGGGCCTCGCCGCCGAAGGCGAAGGCCAGAGGCTGGGCCGCTTCGGTGCGGGCCAGGTGCAGCGTGGCATACCACACCAGGGCCATCGTGGCGGCCAGCAGCAGCGTGAAGGGGATGCGCGCGGCCAGGGCCGGGTCCAGGCCGAGCGGCGTCAGCAACGCCATCGCGCCGGCGCCGATCCAGTAGGGCAGCACGCCCCCCTCGGCCGCCAGTCCGGCCAGGGACGGGTGCAGCCAGTCGGAGTCGCCACGCAGCAGGCTCGTCATGTAGCCGTAGGCGGCGATGTCGGCGTTCTTCCAGGGGTCGCGCCCGAACAGGCCCGGCAGCAGGTAGGCGGCGCAGAACAGCAGCAGGGCCAGCCGGGGCAGTCGCTCGGCGGCACGTTGGGAGACCAGCGCGGGAGTGGGGCGGGTGTCGGTCACGGCGACGGGCGCTTCAGGCAACAAAAAAGGCAGCCCAGGCTGCCTTCGTGGCGAGGGATCCGCAGGGGACCCACGCATCGATTCCGGCGAACCGGAGACCGCTCGATCAGCGCTTGATGCCGACCTTGAACTTGTTGCGGAACTTCTCGACGCGGCCGCCCAGGTTGTCGACGCTCTTTTGCTGGCCGGTGTAGAACGGGTGCGTCTCGCTGGTGGTTTCCAGCTTGAACAGCGGCAGCTCGCGGCCGTCCAGGGTGATCGTCTCGCGGGTCGGAGCGCACGAGCGCGTCACGAACTGGAAGCCGTTGGACAGGTCGACGAAGCAGACGTCGCGGTAGTTCGGGTGGATGCCGTCTTTCATGGGGATGCTCGCTGTGGTGCCGGGAGCCACCGCCCGCACCATGCGTAGCAGCACTTTCCGACAGCGGAAAAACCTCGATTATAGCCCGTGCAGGCCCTGCACGGGAAGGGTGCGCATGACTGCGGGGGCCGTCAGCCGCCGCGGCGCATCATGTCGAAGAAGTCGAGGTTGCTCTTCGTGGCCTTCATCTTGTTGAGGATGAACTCCATCGCCTCGATCTCGTCCATCGGGTAGAGCAGCTTGCGCAGGATCCAGGTCTTCTGCAGGATCTCGGCCTTCAGCAGCAGCTCCTCGCGCCGGGTGCCCGACTTGTTCAGCAGGATCGACGGGTAGACGCGCTTCTCGGCCATGCGACGGTCCAGATGGATCTCGCAGTTGCCGGTGCCCTTGAATTCCTCGTAGATCACCTCGTCCATGCGGCTGCCGGTGTCGACCAGCGCGGTGCCGATGATGGTGAGCGAGCCGCCTTCCTCGACATTGCGCGCCGCGCCGAAGAAGCGCTTGGGGCGCTGCAGCGCGCCCGCGTCGACGCCGCCGGTCAGCACCTTGCCCGAGGACGGCAGCACGTTGTTGTAGGCGCGCGCCAGGCGGGTGATCGAGTCCAGCAGGATGATCACGTCCTTGCGCAGTTCCACCAGGCGCTTGGCGCGCTCGATCACCATCTCGGCGACCTGCACGTGGCGGGCGGCCGGCTCGTCGAAGGTCGAGCTGATGACCTCGCCGCGCACGGTGCGCTGCATCTCGGTCACTTCCTCGGGACGCTCGTCGACCAGCAGGACGATCAGGTGCACGTCGGGGTTGTTGGCCACCAGCGCGTGCGCCAGGTGCTGCATCATCACCGTCTTGCCGCTCTTCGGGGGAGCGACCAGGAGCGCGCGCTGGCCTTTGCCGATCGGTGCGATCAGGTCGATGATGCGGCTGGTGATGTTCTCCTCGCCGCGGATGTCACGCTCGAGCCTGAACTGTTCCTTGGGGAACAGCGGGGTCAGGTTCTCGAACATGATCTTGTTCTTCGATTCCTCCGGCGTCAGGTTGTTGACGCGGTCGACCTTGACCAGCGCGAAGTAGCGCTCGCCGTCCTTCGGCACGCGCACTTCGCCCTCGATCATGTCGCCGGTGTGGAGGTTGAAGCGGCGGATCTGGCTGGGCGACAGGTAGATGTCGTCGGTCGACGCCAGGAAGCTGGTGTCGGGCGAGCGCAGGAAGCCGAAGCCGTCGGGCAGCACTTCGAGCACGCCGTCGCCGAAGATCTGCTCGCCTTGCTTGGCGCGCTTCTTCATGATCGCGAACATCAGCTCCTGCTTGCGCAGGCGGCTGGCGTTCTCGATCTCGAGCGTCTCCGCCATCCTGACGAGCGCCGAGATGTGTTGAGCCTTGAGTTCGGAAAGGTGCATAGGGTCGGGCCCTGAAATCAGGCCATGCCGGTGCCAGCCGGACAGGCCGAAGCGGTCGACCCCGGACCTGCAGCCTGCTGGAATCCACCGCCACGGCCGCACGAGACGGCGCACCGGTGAAAGGGAAAGTGCTGGGGGAGGGGGCCGACGCTGCGCGCTCCAGCGTCTGCGTCAGGGGCAGAAATCCGGGCTGGAAGAACCGGCGCGCAGTGGCATTCGTCATGTCCGTGACAGCGGGCGCCGTCACGGATCGGGCGAATTATAGGTTGGACTTGATGAAATCGGTCAACTGGCTCTTGGCCAGGGCGCCGACCTTGGTGGCGGCCAGCTCGCCGCCCTTGAAGAGCATCAGCGTCGGGATGCCGCGGATGCCGAAGCGTGCCGGCACGTCGCTGTTCTCGTCGACGTTCATCTTCGCGATCAGCAGCTGGCCTTGGAGTTCTTCGGCCAGCGCGTCCAGCGAGGGCGCGATCATCTTGCAGGGACCGCACCACTCGGCCCAGAAGTCGACCAGCACGGGCACGTCGGCATTGAGCACGTCGGCTTCGAAGGAGGCATCGGAGATATGTTTGATGAGATTGCTGCTCATGGTGTCCGTCGCTGATGACAGGGGGAAAAGATGTCTGTGATTTTGGCATGAACCAGCCGATACCCGTGGCAGACCCTGCGGAGTCCGCTCCGCGGGCGTGGTCCGTGCGCCTGCACCGATGCCCAGGGCGCGCGGGCCGGGCTGTTTCCGGCGCGGCATCGATCACCAGAAGAACGTCGACATGAACCAGGAAGTCTCCACGGCCTCTGCCCCTCCCGCGGCAGCGCCTGCCGCCGCTGCGCGCACTTTCGGCCACTACGCCCTGATGAGGCCGCTCGGAGGCAGCACGCTGACGATCGCCTGGCTGGCGCGCGACAACCGCACGGGGGTGACCGTGCGTCTGCTGGCGGCCCGCCATGCCGTCGGCTCGGACGCGCTGCGTGCCCGCTGCGTCGATGACGCCAAGCGGGCCTCGCAGCTGAGTCACCCCCGGCTGCTGCCGGTGCATGACGTGGGCTGCGTGGACCGCTTCCCCTATGTGAGCTGCCTGTGCGATCCGGCGCTGCTGCCCGCCCGAGTGGAGGAGAACTTCACGCCGATGGCGCTGCGCTCGCTGGTGCGCAACGGCTGCGAACTGCTCGAGGCGCTGGCCTATGCCCACGAGGGCAGCATCTCGCACGGGGATCTGGGACTGCATACCCTGGCCTTCGATGCCAGCGATCGGATCTCGCTGTGGGGGCTGGGGCTGGGATCGGCGATCGCCGGGGCCCGCGCGCAGGGCATTCCGACGGCAGGGGGCCTGGGCGGGGGGCTGTTTGGACGCGAGGTGGCCGCGGCCTGCCTGCTCATCCAGCACTGGATCCAGGGCACGCCGCCGCATGGCGAGGTCGATCTGCCCACCTTGCTCGACCGCTGGCCCACCAGCGACCTGCGCCTGCCGCAGGAGCTGCCGATGCCGATCGCCGATTCGCTGCGCCTGATGCTCGATCGTGCGGTCGAGACCAATCCGCAGCGGCGTTTCATCCATGCGCGCAGCTTCCACCGCGCGATCAGCGGCTGGCGGGCGACCGAATACCCGGAGGACGGCGGCTTCGACGAGATGCTGCAGGCCCAGCTGCGGCGCAACGGCCACCTGCCCGCGACGGAGGGGCTGAAGACCCGGGTGACCCACATCGTGGGCATGGACAAGGGCCGGCTCGACGAGATGGTCGAGGTGCTGCGCCAGGACCTGGCGCTGACGCTGTCGATGCTGCGGGCGGCCAACGCCAGCGAGATGGCCGTGGCCGGCGAGGGGGCGGCGGTGACCAGCGTCAAGCGGGCCATGGCGCTGCTGGGCACCGACGGGCTGCGCCGGGTGGCGGGGGGGCAGAAGCCGTGGCCGGGCACGGCCAAGCCGCACCATGCCACCCTGCTGGCGCAGGCCATGGATCGGGCTCATCTGGCCGGCTATCTGGCGATCGAGGTGTCCCCCAGCGGGGCCGATGCGGAGAACGCCTCGCTGGCGGCGATCTTCCAGAACTTCGGCCTGGTGCTGGGGCTGTATCACTTCCCCGACGAGATCGCCCAGATCCAGCGGCTGGTGCTCTCGAGCCAGGGCACGGACAAGCCGGTCACCCAGGACCTGGCGGCGATGTCGGTGCTGGGCCTGGATCTGCAGACGCTGGCGGTGGCCTTCATCCGGCTGCTGGGCCTGGCCGAGCCGCTGCGCCTGCTGGTGCGTCCGCTCAGCGAGGAGGTGGTGGTGCGCACGCCCGACACGGTCGAGGGCTGGTCGCGGCTGATCGGCACCTTTGCCAACGGGGTGCTGAAGATCACCGAGCTGCCGCAGCCCCAGCAGCCCGCGGCGCTGGCCGAGCTGCTCGGGCGCTACCATTCGACGCTCGGCCTCGATGAAGGCCAGGTGCGCGGCGCGATGCGGCGCGCCCGCGAGAAGCTCTCGCGCCACATGCGCTGACCCTGCCGGGCTGATGCCACTCTGGATCGACACCCACTGCCACCTCGACGCCCCCGAGTTCGACGCCGACCGCGATGCGGTGCTGGCGCGTGCCCGCTCAAGGGGCGTGTCCTGTCTGGTGCTGCCCGCCGTCACCGCCGACCATTTCGAGCCGCTGCGGCACCTGGCCGAGCGCACCGGGCAGCCCTATGCGCTGGGCCTGCATCCGCTGTGGACCGGCGCGGCCGAGCCCGAGGATTCGCTGGCGCGGCTGGACGCGATGCTGGCGGCCACGCGGGATGATCCCCGCCGGGTGGCGGTGGGCGAGATCGGCATCGACGGCTTCGAGCCCGGCCTGGACGCGGCGCGCCAGCGCCATTTCCTGGCCGAGCAGCTGAAGCTGGCGCGTCGGCATGATTTGCCCGTCATCCTGCATGTGCGCCGCTCGGCCGATGCGGTGCTGGCGCTGCTGCGGCGCCATCCGGTGCGCGGCGGCATCGCGCATGCGTTCAACGGCAGCGAGCAGCAGGCGCGCGCCTTCGTCGACCTGGGCCTGAAGCTGGGCTTCGGCGGCGCGATGACCTTCGAGCGCGCGCTGCAGATCCGCCGCCTGGCCGCGACGCTGCCGGCCGAGGCGATCGTGCTCGAGACGGACGCGCCCGACATCCCGCCGCACTGGCTCTACCGCACCGCCGCCGAGCGCGCGGCTGGGCAGGCCAGCCGCAACGAGCCCGCCGAGCTGCCGCGCATCGCCGGGACGCTGGCGGCGCTGCGCGGCTGGAGCCTGGAGGAGACGGCCGAGATCACCCGCGCCAATGCCTGCGCCGCGCTGCCGGGGCTGGCGGCCTGGCGGGAAACATTCGCGCGCTACGATCTCGCATGACTTCCGCTTCCCGTTCCCGCCGCCGCGACGGCGAGTTGCCTTGCGCGACGATCTCCGAGTTCGATGGCGTGCGCTATCTGCACCTGGGCGACACGCCGTGGGTGCAGGGCGCGATGCGGCTGCGCAAGCCGCGTGCGCTCGAGCTCGACTATGTGCAGCGCATGATGGTCTGGCTGCTGCTGCGCGATCCGGCCGCGCTCGACGACACCCGCGTGGTGCAGCTCGGCCTGGGCGCCGCGGCGCTGACGCGCTTCTGCCACGGCGAGCTGGGGCTGCGCACCACCGCGGTCGAGCTCAACGCGCAGGTGGTGGCGGCGTGCCGGCAGTGGTTCCGGCTGCCGGCCGACGACGAGCGCCTGTCGGTGCAGATCGCCGACGCCGGCGCCTGGGTGCAGGACGCGGCCCACCACGGCAGCGCCGAGGTGCTGAGCGTCGACCTCTACGACCACGAGGCGGCCGCGCCGGTGCTCGACGACGACGAGTTCTACCGCGGCTGCCACGACGTGCTGACCGATGGCGGCGTGCTGACGGTCAACCTGTTCGGGCGCAATGCCAGCTTCTCGCGCAGCGCGCGGCGCATCGAGGCGGCCTTCGCCGCGTCGGGCGGCACGGTGCGCATGCTCGAGCCGACCCCGGAGGGCAACACCATCGTCGTGGCGGTGCGCGCCGCCGGTTGCCCCGACGAGGCGGTGCTGCGCGAGCGCGCCGCGGTCGCCACCGCGCGCTGCGGCCTGAAGGCGGTGCGCTGGCTGGGGCTGATCCGGCCGCTGCCGCCGGTGCGCGCGCCCCGCAAGGCCCGGGCTGCGCAGACCGTCGCGGAGTCCTCCGAA
>JAUPTP010000138.1 GCA_030918015.1 Pseudomonadota bacterium | reverse complement strand
CCGGGGCGGGGGCGGGGGCGGGGCTGCCGCCCGCGGTGGCCGGGGCCGGCGAGGGGGCGGCCGCCCGGTTCTTCAGCAGGTTCGCCAGCCGGGGGTCGTCACCCACGGTGCTGATGTACTGGCGCACCAGCGCCGGGTCGGCGGCCTTGTCCCACCACAGCAGCGCCTGCAGCCAGGCGGTGCGGGCGTCCTGGCGGATGTTGTTGGGCACGTCGGTGCGGGCGGCCAGCGCGCTCAGGCGCTGGACGGCGTCGCGCCGGCTGGCGTCGCGGTAGCTCAGGTGGCGGGCGTAGGCGAGCTGGACGGTGCCCTGGCTGGGCTGGGCCTGCGCCAGGCGCTCGAGCCCGCGGCGGGCCTCGTCCCAGCCCTCGGTGGTGCTGCCCAGGGTCTGGTAGTACTCGAGCGCGAGGTCGTCGTTGGGCGGCTGGTTGCCCAGCGCCTGCCGGTAGGAGCGGGCGGCCGCCTCCTTCTGGCCGGACTGCGCCTGCTGGCGCGCGGTGGCCAGCAGCGCCTGGCTGGTGGTGCGGGTGCGCACCTGGGTGGTCAGCCGCTCCAGCGCCGGGTGGCTGGGCTGGGCCTGGCGCAGCCGCTTGACGAAGCCCTCGGCCTCGTCGAAGCGGCCCTGGTCGATGTTGATCACCGCCATGCCCTGCAGCGCATCGGGCTGGCGCGGGTCGATGGCCAGCAGCTTGCTCCAGGTCTGGCGCGCCATGTCGGGGCGGTGGTTGCGCTCCCAGTGGCGGGCCTGCTCGACGAGGGCCTGGACGGCCGGCAAGGCGCTGGCGCTGCCGCCGCTGGGGGGCGCGCTGTCGGTGGCCGGGGTCGGACTGGCGGCGGAGGCTCCCTTGCCCTGGGCCTGGGCCGTGCCCCCGAGCAGCAGGACGCAGGTCAGTGCGACGAGGCGGACGGGGAAGGTCGAGGCGGGCAGGCGCTCGTTCAGGCGGAGGTCGGGGAGTTGCGACATGTCGAGTCCAGAGGAGCAGTCGGATAACGGGCCGGTGCGCGGCGGGTCAGCAGGCCATCGGGGCCGCACTGCCAGCGGCCCTGCAGCGCGCCGACGGCGAACAGCATCAGCACCAGGTCGTAATAACGCAGGGGTTGTGCCAGCGCGGTCTGCAGGCGTGCGAGCCTGCGGCCGAGCGCGGCGCGATCCCCGAGCGCGGCCAGATAAGGCAGGGCGACCGCATCGAAGCCGGGCGGGCCGGCCTCGATGAAGGTCGCGTTCTGCGTCGACAGCCGCCCGGGGGGCGGACCGTCGGCCTGCAGCCAGGGCTGCAGGCCACCGAGCGCGCGCAGCAGCGTCGCGCGCACCGGATCGCCGGCGGGCAGCACCGCCGCCCACAGATAGCAGCGGATCGCGTCGTAGCTGCCCACGTCGCCCTTCTCGGTGTCGTGGGTCAGCCAGCGCCCGCCCTCGGCGGCCGAGGCCGAGCGCTGCCAGGTCACCCAGTCGGGCGCCAGTCCGTTCGGACAGACCGCCTGGATCATCTTCACGCCCTGCTGCGCCAGCACGGCCCAGGGGCCCTGCGGGTCATGGGTGGCCAGCGCCCGCAGCTGGTGCACGGCGGTGTAGCTCGGGTTGAAGCGCCACTGCTGGCGGTCCTGCGAGACGAAGCCCTGCGGCCCGGGCAGCAGCATCGGGCCCAGGCCGGGCACGTCGACCACTTCCTCGCGCTGCACGCGGCGCAGGATCGCACGGGCGGTCTCGGCATGGGCGGGCACCTGCCACAGGCGCGCGGCCTCGAACAGCGAGTGCGCCAGCCACAGATCGGCATCCGAGGCCGGATTGGGGTCCATCACGCCCCATTTGCCCTCGCGCATGCCCCACTGCCAGGCCGGCAGCCGGGCCGAGAAATCGCCGCCGGCCAGGTTGTGGCGGGTCCAGTCGAGCACCTTCTCGAAGCGCGCCCGGTCATCGGCCACCAGGGCGAAGAACAGCGTGTAGGTCTGGCTCTCCGAGGTGCTGACCCGCTCGGGCGTGTCGTGGTCGACCACCCGGCCGTCGTCCTGCACGCACTGCGCGGCAAAGCGCCGCCAGAGGTGGTCGAAGTCCAGGCAGGTGCTGCTGGCGGCGGTGGCATCGGAGGCCACCGGGGTCAGCGTGCCGGGCGCGGACGCCGGCGCGGAGGCCGCCGTCGAGGCGTGCCGCTCGGCACAGCCCGCGCCGCCCAGGCCCGCCAGCAGGGGCAGCAGCCCCAGCAGCCGGCGGCGGCGGGGGTCGGCGGGATCGTCAGACCGGGGAGCCGGCTCGGCGTCGAATCGCATGGCGCTGAAGCAGAACGAAAGTGATCAGGGACAGGGCCAGCACCGCACCCAGCAGGACCAGCCACAGCAGCATCGGCTTGTCGGAGAGGTGCCAGCGCACCGAGGTCAGCCAGGGCAGGTCGCCGGTGGTGTAGGTCGCATCGGCGGGGAAGGCGGTCACGCCCTTGGACGTGTCGTCCTTCACGCTGACCAGGTGACCGTGGATGAGCGAGAGCTGGTCGGCCTCGGTCAGCGCATCGGTCAGCAGCGTCAGGTCGGCCGGGGTCTCGCCGATCAGCGCCACGACGCTGCGGCTTTCGCGCAGCGGCGACTCGAAGCCGGCGATGACGGCCGGCGCCCGCACCGAGCGGAAGGTCTGCTGGGGCAGCGGCGGGTACTTGGGCTTGCGCCACAGGCTGTGGAGCCACTCCATCCACCGGCTGCTCTCCGGCAGCGTGGGCAGGTCGCGGCTGCCGGCCACCGGCAGGTCGCGGAAGGGCATCGCGCGGCTCCATTCGGTGAACAGCGGCTGGCTGCCCGCGCTGCCGATCACGACCAGCTCGTGGTCGGCCACGCGGTCGATCTCGCGCACCCGCAGCACCTCCAGCGCCCGCCCGGCCAGTCCGCTGGACTGGCCCATGTGCGAGGCCACGCCCAGCATCGCGTCGATCTCCTCGCGCATCGGCACGTCGGGCAGCACGACCGCGGTCTCCGACAGGTCTGCCATGCGGGTGAAGGGGAAGGCCGCGTTGGCGAAGGCGGCCAGGTCCGGCATCGCCATGAAGTGCGGCGCGCCCGACAGGTCGACGGTCGAGCTCCCGTCGATGATGGTCGAGGGCAGGCTCCAGATCGGATCGGCCGATCCGCCCTGGCTGTTCTCGGCCTGGGCCTCGCGCAGGCACTCGGCGATCTCGTCGAAGTCGCCGTGCCGCACCCGGATGTCGATGCTCTGGTAGGAGCGCGTGCCCAGGCTCTCGACGGCCAGGCGGATCGCGGCGTGGTGCTCGCGCACCACCTTCTCGTTGCCGTCGATCTTCTGGCGCACCCATTCGTACCAGCGCCGCGGCTGGCCGGCGATCAGGTTGTTGGCCCACAGCGGTTCGCGGTGGTTCAGGCGCAGCTCGAGGTGGGCGTCCTCGTGGCGGTCGCCGGCGGCGTCGGGCAGGCGCGGGGTGTGGGTCAGGCGCACGTCGACCGGCGCGATGCGCTCGCGCCAGGCGAACAGGTCGGGCGGCAGGCGCATCGGCACGGACGTCGCCATGTACATCCAGTCGGGCCGCGTGCCGGAAAAGCCCAGCGTGTTGGTCTTGACCAGCTCGTCGAAGCGCACCGGCCGGTTGGTGGGGGTCCAGCGCGGCGCGTCGTAGGGCTGGCGCGCGGCGAGTTCGGGCAGCGCGTTGATGATGGCCGTGCTGCCCTGGGCGGGCAGCTGGCCGCGGGTCAGCGCATCGACCGCGCGGCGCAGCTCCGCCCCGTCGCGGCCCATCAGATAGAGCACCTTCGAGCCCGGTCGCGTGGGGTGGTCGGCCAGCATCACCGTGGCGCCGGTGATCGGGGGCAGCGTGACGCCTTCGGGCCGGTCCTGCGGCGTGGCCAGCACGATCGCGTGGCCGGCGGGCAGGTCGGCGCGCGACTTCACGCGCGCCCCCCGGTGCCCGGCCAGCGCGCCGAACCAGGACGCCAGGTGGCCGGCGGCCTGCAGCGTCGTGCCCTCGGGGCGGTCGGAGGTCACCAGCGTCACCGCGGTCTTGATCGCGTCGCGCCGGTCGAAGAAGGGCGCCGGCAGCACCGACAGGTCGTTGGCCAGCGGCAGCGGCTGCAGGTCCAGCGTGAGCGTCGAGTGGCCGTTGATTTCGGCGCGCGGGAAGGGGCGTTCGCGGTCGCAGGAGGGCGGCTCGGCGAACTGCACCGTCAGCTCGTTGCTGTCGGTGAGCAGGCGCGGGTCGATGTCGATGATCTGCTCGAACTGCGCCGGCACCGGCGCCGGCGGCACGACGATGCGCGCCACCGTCTCGCTGTTGAGCCGCACGACCATCAGGTCGCTGCGGCCGGCCATCGCGGCCGAGGGCATCATCAGCAGGCGCAGCGTCGCGCGCTTGACCAGCTCGTCGGTGCGCAGGTCGAAGGACAGGCGCTCGCGGAAGAAGCCGCGCCCGATCGGCCGCGGATGGTAGATCTGGCCGATCTGGCTGAAGGGCAGGCTCAGCTGGCGGCCGCCCCCGGCGAGCGGCTGGCTCTGGATCCTGAGGTCCTTGGCCGTCATCGCCGACGGGAACCCCTCGGCCTTCTTCGCGGCCGGTGAGGAGGCCGCGGCGCTGGCCGGGGCGGCGCGGGCGGGGGCGGGGGCGTTGTCGCGCGAGGCCCCGGCCGCAGCAGCCAGCGGCAGGCACAGCGAGGCGGCCGTCAGCGCGGCCAGGCAGGGGGTCAGCAGCGGGCTCATCATGCGGAAACGGACGGCGTCGAGGTCGGCTGGGGCACGCCGCGTCGGCGCAGGAAGACCTGGGCGCAGCCACGCACGCCCAGACGGAAGACCTCCATCAGCGCGTGGGCCGGTCGGTCGGGGTGGTGTCGGGCCTGCATCTCCAGCCAGGTGTCGGCGCGGGCGAAGGTGCACTGCACCAGATCCATCTGCTGCTCCAGGCTCATGTCCTCGAAGCGCAGGCCGTGCGAGCGGCCGTTGCGGAAGGCGACCTGCGCGCCGAACTCGGCGATCTGGTCGCCGCGCTCGAGCTGCAGCGTCAGGCGGGTGTCGCGCTCGAAGGCCAGGTCCGGGGGCATGCGCACCTTCAGGCCGCCTTCGGAGAAGTCCTCCGTCTCGGCGTGGAAGGGGCGGCCGTCCGGGCCCTGCATGCGCACCGGCAGACCGAACTGCACCCGGTGCGACTGGCGCACCTGGCGGGTCTCGGAAGCGGCGGCCGCGGCCGCGCCCAGGATCATCAGGTTGTAGACCGTCCACGCCATGTTCAGGATGACCGTCTCGATCTGGTCGCTGTTGTCATGCAGCTTGTGGCCCATGCCCAGGATGTCGAGCGACTCCCAGCCCATGTGCAGCGCCAGCATGCGCAGCAGGCCCGCCACCAGACCGGCGATGTTCACGCTCAGCAGCACCACATAGGGCCGCGCGATGCCCCAGTCGAAGTAGTCGCGCTCGATGTAGCCGCCCTTGGCCGTGACGTTGAACTTGCCCGCCTTCGGGTTGATGACCGCGTAGAGCGTCGGCCGGAAGATGTACCAGGCCAGCACCGCCTCGTAGACCTCGGCCCAGAAGGAGTGCCGGAACTGGCCCTGCACCCGCGAGTTGACCTGGTTGGCGTGCGCCAGGTGAGGCAGCGACATCGCCGCGATCATCAGCGCGCTTTCCTGGATGACGTGCGCGCCGAAGAACAGGTAGGCCAGCGGCGCGGTCAGGAAGATCAGCCGCGGGATGCCGTAGAAGAAGTGCAGCATCGCGTTCGAGTAGCAGATGCGCTGCGCCAGCGTCAGGCCGGGGCCCAGCAGGGGACAGTCGGTGCGGAAGATCTGCGCCATGCCGCGGGCCCAGCGGATGCGCTGGCCGACGTGCGCCGACAGGCTCTCGGTGGCCAGGCCGGCGGCCTGGGGGATCGAGATGTAGGCGGTGGTGTAGCCCTTGCGGTGCATCTTTAGCGCGGTGTGCGCGTCCTCGGTCACCGTCTCGACGGCCACGCCGCCCACTTCCAGCAGCGGCGCGCGCCGCAGCACCGCGCACGAGCCGCAGAAGAAGGTGGCGTTCCAGAAGTCGTTGCCGTCCTGGACCAGGCCGTAGAACAGCTCGCCCTCGTTGGGGATGCGCCCGAAGGTGCCCAGGTTGCGCTCGAACGGATCGGGCGAGAAGAAGTGGTGGGGCGTCTGCAGCATCGCCAGCTTCGGATCGCGGTAGAACCAGCCGATCGTCATCTGCAGGAACGAGCGGGTCGGGATGTGGTCGCAGTCGAAGATGGCCACGAACTCGCCGTGGGTGGTCTTGAGCGCCTCGTTGATGTTGCCGGCCTTGGCGTGGCGGTTGTGGTTGCGGGTGACCCAGTTCACGCCCACTTCCTCGGCGAAGAGCCGGAACTCCTCGCGCCGGCCGTCGTCGAGGATGTGGATGTGCAGCTTGTCGATCGGCCAGTCGATGGCCAGCGCGGCCAGCACCGTCGGCTTGACCACCTTCAGCGGCTCGTTGTACGAGGGGATGAAGATGTCGACATGGGGCCACTCGTCG
>JAUPTP010000137.1 GCA_030918015.1 Pseudomonadota bacterium | reverse complement strand
ACCGGGCCGGGCGCGCCGCTCGGGTCGGCGATGGTCACGCCCCCCACCATCGCGGTGCCGGCGATGTAGCGGAAGCCCGCCGGCAGCGTGTCGATGATCTCCACCGCCGGCAGCGTGGCGCCGGCCGTGTCGGTGCGGCGCACGGTGATGGTGTAGCGCACCGAGTCGCCCAGCTCCGCCTGCGTGCGGTCGCCGGTCTTGATGACCAGCAGGCCCGAGCTGCCCGCCGGATCGAGCGGGATGTGGTTGTTGAGCACGTCCGGGCCGTTGACCGGGTCGAGCCGGATCGACAGGTAGTGGGTGGTCGGCGCGCTGCCGGTCGGCGCGGTGGCCTGGGCCTGCACCAGGCACTGCGCCGAGGTCGAACCGGCCGCGCAGCCGGTCGGCGGCACCAGCGTGGTGCTCTGCGCCGGAATCAGGGTGCTGGCCGCGTAGCCCGCGCTCGGCGTGATGCGCAGCTGGTAGACGCCCGCGCCCGGACAGCCCGACGGCACCGGGTTGTTCAGCAGGAAGCTGTAGTAGCCCGCCAGCGCGCCGCTGGCGGTGGTGGTGACCCGGTTGGAGCCCCCGACCAGACAGCCGCCCGCCACCGCCTGGCCGCTCGCGTCGAGCAGCTCGAGGCCGACGCCGCCCAGCACGCTGCGGCTGACGCTGTCGTAGACCAGCCCCGAGGGATCCAGCGGCAGGCTCTGCTGGACGCGCGTCACGCCCGAGGTGACGCTCACGCCGCTGAGCACCTTCGCCGCCACCCGGCCGGTGGAGGCATCGGCGCTGGGGTCGTTGCCGCCGGAGGGATCGCGCGAGACCGGCCGGCCGTAGTAGGCCCTGGAGGCCGCGTCGCTGAAGCGCACCGTGTAGCTGCCCACCGGCAGGGACTTCAGGGCGTAGTCACCATTGGCATCGGTCGTGGCCGTGCCGACGACCGTGCCGCTCGCGTCGAGCGCCTCGACCCACACGCCGGCCACGCCGGGTTCGCTGCCGCCTTGCTGCAGGTCGTGATCGGCATCGATCCAGACGCGGCCGCTCAGGGCCCCGACCTTCTGCAGCGTGGTGTCATCGGTGGCGGTGTTGTTCTTCAGGCTCTCGGGCGTCGTCTCGCCACCGCCGCTGACTTTCGCGATGTTGGTCACGGTGCAGCGGCCGCTCGCATCGGAGGCCGCGCAGGCGCTGTCGGGCACGTTCACGTCCAGCGTGATCTCGGGCGCGCTGGCGCCGATGGCCAGCACCGTGCTGCGGCTGCACTGCGCCGTCGCGGTCTGCAGCGTGGTGGCGCTGCAGTCCCAGCCCGAGCCGGTGGGCAGGGCGGCGACCGTCATGCCCGCGGGCAGGGTGTCGATCACGGTGTAGAGGCCGCTGGTGGGCAGCGCCCCGGCGTTGCGCACGCTCAGGGTGTAGCGCCCGATCTCGCCCACCCGCAGCACGCCGGGCGTGTGGGTCTTGCTGATCGTCAGGTCCGGAGCGGGCGCCGCACCGACCAGAATCGTGGCGGTCGCGGTGTCGCAGATCGGATCCGCAGCGGCCGGCACCGAGCAGATCTGGTAGTTCAGCGTGTAGGTGCCCGCCGCCGCCTCAGCCGGCACGCTGAAGACCCCGGTGGAGGCATCGAAGCTCGCGCCGGCGGTGGGCGTGCCCCGCGCCGACAGCGCGACGCTCGACGTCGTCGCCCGACCCGAGCCGAGGGTGTCGTTGTCCAGCACCTTGATCGAGCCGGCCTGCCCCGCCGTGACGCTCACGCCGTCATCGATGGCGTCGATCATCTGCACCGTGGCGGTCGTGGTGTTGTTGTCCCGGCGTCCGTCGTTGCTGGCGTCGGTGATGCCGGTGAAGACCACCTCGGTCGTCGACTCGTCCGTCCCGCCTTGCGTTCCTGGCGCGGTGTAGTCGAAGGTGCAGACCGCCTGGGCCTGGGGCGCGAGCGTCGTGGGCAGCGCCGGAGTGCAGCGGATGTTCGAGACCGTCCCGACCGAGGCGCTGGGCGTGCACGTGACCCCGGTCGCGTCGCTGGTGCCGTTGTGGTTGTGGCAGGTGAGGGTCAGGCCGGTGTAGGCCTGCCCGGGCCGCACCGCCGGCGGCAGGTTGGACAGGACGGGAATGACGTCCACCCAGCCATCGGGAATGCCCAGCCCGATGCCGTAGATTCTCGAACTCTCGTAGCCCGAGCCGGAGCTGAAATATTCCGTGCCGAAACCGACGCTCAGCGTCGACTGGCCATAGGCATATTTCACCGACACCTGGGAGGTCGTGGACCGCGAGAATCCGTCGATCGACGAATATTTTCCGATCCCATAGGTCTTGCAGCTCTCCGACACCGACTCCGTGCACAGAATGGGCGTATATCCCATGCCGCCGGCCAATGACGGAGAAACCCGCTCGATGTTGGAGCCCATGGAAAGCTCCTGTCCGGCCCCCATGAACTCGACATATTCCCGGATGCCGGCCGACGGGGTCGATGCACTGCCCCCGTCGGTGTCGTAGCTGTCGGCGAAGACCGGCACCGGCAGCGTCTTCGGCGTGGTGGTCCCCGGCTCGACGAACTGGAAGGTGAAGACGACCATGGAGCGGCCGCTCACCTGCGGCACGGAGACCTCGCCCACCGCCAGCCCCGAAGTGGCCGTCGCGTCGACGCCGCTTCGCAGCAAGGCCGGTTGCGCATTGATGCTGCGCGTCGTGTCGACCCACATCAACACATCGCTCTTCAGCAGCGTGTACCGGGAATCGACCACATTGGGATAGCGCACGACCGCCCCGGCCTGAAGACAGGCCGACACCGTCGCATGGATCGGATTCGAGCAGCTCATCTGGCTGCTCAGGAGCTGGAACAGGGATTCAGCAGCCTGAGCGGGCATGGCCACGCCCAAGGCGCCCAGCGTTCCCAGCGCCACCAGGCGACCCGCCCAGCCACGAGATTCAGAAGGATGGAATATGTTGTTCATGAATCGATAAAAAAGGCAATTCAGCCGCCCGAGAAGACCGGCATGGCCAGACCATGGCCCGTCGTTTCCCGAACCCTTGCCGTGTTTATCAATCCCTGGTCCCGGCGGGATCTTTGCCAAAGCGCACACATCTTTTTGCGAAGCGGCCGACTTTGAGAACAAAACGCAACATCATGAACTTCTACACACACGATATGCAAAACTCCGAACACCCCTTCACGCCGAGTCGACCTGCGTGCTAGCCCTGCCCGCTCACGCACGCCCCAACACGTCATGCCCGCCGCTGTCAGCACCGCCACGCCCGCACCGATCGCACCGCTGATCCTTCTGATCGACGACGTGCCCGACGACCTGCGCTGGCTCACCGCCCTGCTGCGCGAGCCCTACCGGATGGCCTTTGCCGACACCGGCCACCAGGGCCTGCAGAAAGCGCAGGCCTTGCGGCCGGACCTGGTGCTGCTGGATGTGCGGCTGCCGGACATGGATGGCTTCTCGGTCTGCCGGCTGCTCAAGGCCGATCCGCTCGTCGCGCTCACCCCGGTGCTCTTTCTGAGCGCCTGCAACCAGCCGCAGGAGCGGGTCGACGGCCTGGCGGCCGGCGCGGTCGACTTCATCAGCAAGCCCTTCTATCCGGAGGAAGTGATGGCCCGGGTGCGCGTGCACCTGGGTCTGGCCACCTCGCGGGCCCAGGCCGTGGCCGCGAACGGGCCACGCGACCCGGAAGCCCTGCTGGTGCAGGAGGCTCAGCGTCACATCCGCGCCCATCTGGAGGCCCTGCCGCCGGTGCCGGAGCTCGCGCGCCGGCTGGGCCTGAACGAGAAGCGCCTGCTGACGCTGTTCCGCGATCACCTGGGGCTGACCGTCTCGGGCTTCATCAGCGAGGAGCGTCTGCGCCGCGGCGCCGAACTGCTGAGCAGGACCACCATGCCGGTGCAGGACATCGCGCTGACGGTGGGCTTCACCAATCCCGGCAACTTCGCCACGGCCTTCCGCAGCCGCCACGGCCAGAGCCCGCTGGCCTACCGGGCGTCGGCACGACAGGCGGTGGGGTCGCCGCCATGATGGCCGTCGAGGGGCATCGGTGCCTTCACCTCGGGCGCTTGCGGCCCCTGTGGGTTCTGGTGCTGGTCATGGTGCTGGCGCTCTCGCCAGGACGGGCGCAGACGCCGGACACCCCGCCCGACGTGCCGGTCATCGCCCTGCATCCGGGCCAGCCGGAGCTGCCCCTGGCCGAGCGGATGCTGCTCAAGGTCGACCCCGACGGGCTCACCCAGCCCGATGACGTGCTGGCCCGCGGCGGCTTCATCATGCCCACCCCGGCCGATCTGCGCCCGGGCTACAGCCGGGCCACCTACTGGCTGCGCCTGACGCTGGTCAACCGCACGGCGCAGACCGAGCAGCGGGCGCTGCAGGTGCCGCCGGCCCGGCTCGAGCAGGTCAGCCTCCACACCCGGGTCGACGGCGGGCCGTGGCGCCTGTCGCGGGCCGGGACCTCGGTGCCGTTCTCGGAGCGCGAGCGCAGCCTGCGCCTCAGCACGTTCGTGCTGACGCTGGCGCCCGGCCAGCGCATGGATGTCCTGCTGCGGGTGGCCAGCCGCAGCGCCATCGTGCTGCAGCCGCAGCTGTGGGAATCGGCGGCCCTGATCACCCAGCAGCACGGCATCGTGATGCTCGACGGCACGATTCTGGGCGTGATGCTGCTGGTGACGGCGCTGGCCACGGCGCTGGCGCTCGTGCTGCGCGACCGGGCCTATGTCTACATGGCGCTGTTCCTGGCCTGCTTCGTCCTGTACGACCAGAGCATGCGCGGCACCACCTTCATGCTGCTGTGGCCGCAGGCCACCGACTGGGCGGTGCGGGCGCTGGGCACCTTCGGCGCGCTGGGGCCGCTGCTGCAGCTGATGGCGATGGCGCACATGCTCGATCTGCCCCGCCAGCAGCCCCGTCTGCACCTGGGCCTGAGCCTGCTCGCGCTGGCCAGCCTGCTCGACATGACGCTGATGCTCTGGGGCGACTACCGGCAAGGCACGCAGATCGCCATCCTGTTCAACAACGCGCTCATGGCCGGCATGCTGGTCGCCGCCTGGCGGGGCTGGCGCCAGCAGCGGCCGCTCGCCGATTCCTGGCTGGCGATGATGGGGGCCGCCCTGCTGGGCATGGTGCCGCGTCATGCCGAACTCCTGGGGCTGCGCGCCCACGACCTGCTGAGCGACTACGGACTGACGCTGAGCGGCCTGCTGGGCAACATGATCGTGCTGGGCGGCATGCTGCTGAAGCTCCAGCGAGAACGCCACCAGCATGAGCAGCGGCTGGAGCAGGCCGTGAAGGCACGCACCCTGGACCTGACCGAGGCCCGCGAGCGCGCCGAGCGCAGCGATCAGGTCAAGGGCCGGCTGCTGGGCTACCTGGGACATGACCTGCGCGCACCCCTGGCCTCGATGGTGCAGGTGGCCCGCCAGCTCACGCCCGGCACCGACTTCGAGGCCGGCCGCCAGGCCATCGAGCACAGCAGCCTGCTCGCGCTGGAGATGATCGACGAGATGCACCACTTCGCCCGCGATCCGCAGTCGGAGGCGCGGCTGGAGATCGTGCCCGCGCCGCTGTACCTGCACGCGCTGCTGCAGGACATCGTCAACCAGAGCCAGGCCCTGGCGCGCGCCGGCGGCAACCGCCTGACGCTCGACCTGGCCGGCCACCTGCCTGACCTGGTGGAGCTCGACGCGCGGCGCCTGCGCCAGGTGCTGGTCAACCTGCTGGCCAATGCGGCCAAGTTCACCCGCGCGGGCCACATCCGGCTGGCCGCGCGGATCGACACCGCCGGCCGGCTGGAGCTGACGGTCAGCGACAACGGCCCCGGACTGGCACCGGCCGACCTGGGCCGCGTCTTCGAGCCCTTCGTGCGCGGCGAGTCCACCGAGGCCCGACCGGGCATCGGTCTGGGCCTGAGCATCGTGCAGCAGATGGTCGAGGCGATGGGCGGCGAGGTCGCCGTCAGCAGCCCGCCCGGACAAGGCGCCAGCTTCCGGGTGCAGCTGCCCTGGACCGGCGCGCACGAGGACGACGTGATGTGGCCGCCCGCCAAGCCCTGGCTGGCGCGCCTGATCGGCCAGGACCGCCTCGCGCTGCTGCTCGATCCGTGCGCGGGCGTGCGCGAGGCCCTGCGCGAGCGCCTGGCGCTGGCGGAGTTCCAGTGCATCGAGGCCGAGAACCTGCTCGAGGCCAAGGCCCTGCTGCAGGAGCAGCCGGTGTGCCTGCTCGTGGCCGAGCCGGAGATCGCCCCCTACATGGCCGACTGGATCGACGGGTGCGTGCGACAGCAGCCTGCGCTGGCGGTGCTGCTGTGCAGCCGCCGCCAGGGCGCGATCGAGAGGCGCTGGCCCCGGCTGCTCAAGCCTGCGGCCGAGAGCGAGTGGTGGCCGGCGCTGGAGCAGGCCCTGCGCTGAGAGCGTGTTCACGATCTCCTGAGAAGCAAGGCCAGAAAGGCGAGATGGACGAACTGCAGGCTGGTGTTGAGCCAGCGCTCGCAGTTCTTCCACAGGCGTCGGTTCTTCTCCA
>JAUPTP010000136.1 GCA_030918015.1 Pseudomonadota bacterium | reverse complement strand
AGCGCCGACGCGGTGTCCTGAACGCCGCCGTCATGGCCTGTCGTCCGGGGGCGTCCGCGAGGCGCCCTCGGTCTTTTCCGAGTCTGCCTTCGAGATGATGACCCTTTCCGACTGGCTCGCCCATTGCGAGCGGCTGCATCCGTCGACGATCGAGCTGGGCCTGGAGCGCGTGCAGCGCGTGCGCGAGCAGCTCGGCCTGCGCTTCGAGGTGCCGGTGTTCACGGTGGCCGGCACCAACGGCAAGGGCTCGACCTGCGCGATGCTCGAGGCCATCCTGATGCAGGCCGGCTATCGCACTGCGGTCTACGGCTCGCCGCATCTGGTGCGCTTCGAGGAGCGCATGCGCCTGAACGGCGAGGTGGTGGCCCCTGAGCTGCTGCTGCCGCATTTCGAGGCGGTCGAGGCGGCGCGCCTGGTCACCGGGCAGTCGCTGACCTATTTCGAGTTCACCACGCTGGCCATCCTGCGCGCGATGAGCCTGCAGCCGCTCGACGCGGTGATCCTGGAGGTGGGCCTGGGCGGCCGGCTCGACGCGGTCAACATCGTCGACACCGACTGCGCGATCATCACCAGCATCGACCTCGACCACATGGACTGGCTGGGGCCCGACCGCGAGGCGATCGGCCGCGAGAAGGCCGGCATCATGCGCCCGGGCCGGCCGGTGGTGGTCTCCGACCCGGTGCCGCCGCAGAGCGTGGTCGACCACGCCGAGGCGCTCGGTGCCGACCTCTGGCGCTTCGGCCGCGACTTCAACTACGCCGGCGACCGCCAGCAGTGGGGCTGGAGCGGGCGCGGGCGGCGCTGGAACGCGCTGGGCTATCCGGCGCTGCGCGGCGCCAACCAGCTGATCAATGCCGCGGGCGTGCTGGCGGCGCTGGAGGCGATGCGCGCGCGCCTGCCGGTGCCGGCGCAGGCGATCCGCAACGGCCTGGCGCTGGTGGAGCTGCCCGGGCGCTTCCAGGTGGTGCCGGGCCAGCCGACGCTGGTGCTCGACGTGGCCCACAACCCGCATGCCGCGGCGGTGCTGGCGCAGAACCTCGATCAGATGGGCTATTTCCCGCGCACCCACGTGGTGCTGGGCGCGATGGCCGACAAGGATCTGGCCGGGCTGGTGGCGCCGCTGCTGCCGCTGGTCGACACCTGGCATCTGTGCGCGCTCGACATCGGCCGCGCTGCCTCGCCCGAGCAGCTGCAGGTGGCGATCGAGGCGGCCTGCGCGGCCCGGCCCGCGGGCTCGGTGCCCCTGCCGGTCCAGCGCATCGTGTGCCATGCCGATCCGCTGCAGGCCCTGGGAGAATCCCTGAAGTCGGCCGACCCCGCTGATAGAATCGTGGTCTTCGGATCGTTCCACACCGTCGGTGGAGTGCTGCAGAAGGGACTGCCGCGTCTGGGTGCCGCCCACGTCGGGTCCGGTGCGGTCATCCCGACCAACACGGCCTGACGGCTGAACCAGATGGGTCTTCTCTCCTCTCTCAAGCGCAAGTCGGCCGAGCCCGCCGGGCGTCGCCTGCCGCCGCAGGATCCGGCCCAGGTCGAGTTGCTGCGCACCCGTGCGCGCCGTCGCCTGATCGGCGTGGCCGTGCTGGTGGGCGTGGCGGTCGTGGCGCTGCCCTATGTCTTCGAGGCCACGCCTCGGCCGGCGCCGCCCGAGCTGTCGGTGCGCATGCCGGGCGAGCCCGCCGAGGTGCTGGTCGACGAGGCCACGTCCGCGGGGCAGACCGCGATGGCGGCTTCCCTGCCGACGATGGGCGCGGCTTCCGCTGCCTCGGCGGTGGGGACCGGCGCTTCGGCGTCGCCTCTGCTGGCGGCCGGCACCGGGGTGGCCGTGGCCGGTGTCGCGGCAGCCGCTGGCATGGCGCTGGCCAAGGCGCCGCGTGACGACATCATCACCGAGCCCAAGGACCCGCAGGCCGAGCAGCGCGAGCGCGATCGTCAGAAGGCCGCGGCCGACAAGGCCGCCGCGGAGAAGGTGGAGAAGGCTCGCCAGGAGCGTCTGCGCGCCGAGCGTGTGGCCCGAGAAAAAGCCGAACGCGAGAAGGCCGAGCGAGAGAAGGCGGAGAAAGCCGAAAAGGCTGAAAAGGCCGAGCGCGCCGAGAAGGAGCGCCTGCGCCGCGAGCGTGCGGAGCGCGCCGAGAAGGCCGAAAAAGCGGAGAAGGCCGAGAAAGCCCGCCGCGAGCGCGAGGCCCGCGAGGCGGCCGCCAAGCGCGAGAAGGACAAGGACAGTGCCCGCAGCGACGACCGCCGCTATGTGGTCCAGGTGGGCTCGTTCTCCGAGGCCCGCACGGTGCGCGAGGCCCGCCAGCGTGTCGAGGGTCTGGGCCTGAAGTCCTTCGAGCAGCATGTCGACACCTCGTCCGGACGGCGCACCCGCGTCCGCCTGGGGCCGTTCTCCTCCAAGGAAGAGGCTGCGCGTGCGGCCTCCAAGCTCAAGGCCGCGGGCGTCAGCGCCGCGGTGCTGCCGCTCTGACGCGGTGACCGATGCTGCAGGAACTCGGATGGATCGACCTGTCGATGCTGACCGTGCTGCTGATTTCGGTCGGAGCCGGGCTGCTGCGCGGCCTGGTGAGCGAGCTGATGTCCCTGGCGGGCTGGTTCGTCGCCTGGCTGCTGGCCCAGGCCTGGGGCGGCGACGTGGCGCGCTTGCTGCAGCCGCAGGCCCCCGATGGGCCGCTGGCGCGGCTGGCAGGGCTGGCGGTCTGCTTCGTGGTGACGCTGCTGTGCTGGCGGCTGCTGTCCTGGCTGCTCCAGCAGCTGGTGCAGGCCTCGCCGCTGGCGCCGCTCGACCGGCTGCTGGGGGCCGGATTCGGCCTGCTGCGGGGCGTGCTGGTGCTGTGGGCCCTGGCGATGATGCTGACGCTGACGCCGCTGTCGCGGCAGGTGGCCTGGCAGATGTCGACGGGCATCGAGTGGATCGCCCGGGTGCACGGCTGGCTGTCGCCGTGGCTGCCGGGAGACTGGGGGCCGGCGGTGGACACGGCGCCGGCTGAGCACAGCGCCTCACCGGCCTGAAACCCGGCTCCCTGCCGTGATCTGTATTTCCTCGGGAGGGGCGGCCTGTCCGGCCGACCTTCCCGGACCTGTTTGTTGCTGAAGATGGAGTGAACGATGTGTGGCATCGTCGGGGTGATTTCCAAGTCGCCCGTCAACCAGTTGATCTATGACGCGCTGCTGCTGCTGCAGCACCGGGGGCAGGATGCCGCCGGCATCGTGACCGCGATGGGCACGAAGTTCTTCATGCACAAGGCCCGCGGCATGGTGCGCGACGTCTTCCGCACCCGCAACATGCGCGCGCTGCCGGGCACGCTGGGCCTGGGCCAGGTCCGCTATCCGACCGCGGGCAATGCCTACAGCGAGGAAGAGGCGCAGCCCTTCTATGTCAACGCCCCCTTCGGCGTGGTGCTGGTGCACAACGGCAACATCACCAACGCGCATGCGCTGAAGAAGGAGCTGTTCGACATCGACCGCCGCCACATCAACACCGAGAGCGACACCGAGGTGCTGATCAACGTGCTGGCGCACGAGCTCGAGCAGGCCGCGCGCGACCTGCCGCTGACGCCGGTCGAGATCTTCAAGGCGGTCAGCGCGGTGCATCGCCGCGTCAAGGGCTCGTATGCGGTGATCGCGCTGATCGCCGGGCACGGCCTGCTGGCCTTCCGCGATCCGTTCGGCATCCGGCCGCTGTGCCTGGGCTCGAACGAGACGGCCGAGGGCACCGACTGGATGGTCGCCAGCGAGTCGGTCACGCTGGAAGGCACCGGCCACCGCCTGGTGCGCGATGTCGCGCCGGGCGAGGCGGTCTTCATCTCGCTCGACGGCCAGATCCATACCCAGCAGTGCGCCGAGCGCGCGGTGCTCAACCCCTGCGTGTTCGAGTTCGTCTACCTGGCGCGTCCGGATTCGGTCATCGACGGCATCTCGGTCTACCACGCCCGCCTGAACATGGGCGAGACGCTGGCGCAGCGCGTCATCAACATGATGCCGCCCAGCGAGATCGACGTGGTCATCCCGATCCCCGAGTCCAGCCGCCCGGCGGCGATGCAGCTGGCGCAGAAGCTGGGCAAGCCCTACCGCGAGGGCTTCGTGAAGAACCGCTATGTCGGCCGCACCTTCATCATGCCGGGCCAGGGCGTGCGCAAGAAGAGCGTGCGCCAGAAGCTCAATGCCATCGGCATGGAGTTCAAGGGCCGCAACGTGCTGCTGGTCGACGACTCGATCGTGCGCGGCACCACCAGCCGCGAGATCGTGCAGATGGCCCGCGAGGCCGGCGCCAGCAAGGTCTTCATGGCCTCGGCGGCGCCGCCGGTGCGCTTCCCCAATGTCTACGGCATCGACATGCCGACCAAGACCGAGCTGATCGCGCACGGCCGCACGATGGACGAGATCCGCGACTACATCGGCTGCGACGCGCTGATCTATCAGGACGTCGACGCGATGAAGCGCGCGGTGCACGCGCTGCGCCCGGACCTGGAGGGGCTGGAGGCCTCGTGCTTCGACGGGCGCTACATCACCGGCGACGTCTCGGCCGAGGACTTCGACGCCATCCAGACCCAGCGCGCCAGCCAGCCGCAGGACGAGGAGGGCGCCGAGCGCACCCGCCTGTCGCTGCAGAGCCCGTCGCAGTGAACCTGTTCGTCGCCTGACCTGGAGAGACCCGCATGACCGAGCCCAAGCGCCTGCCGCGCCTCGAGTTCGCCGACGATGTCCGGCTGGAGACGCTGGCCGTGCGCCAGGGCCTGCCGGCCACGCCGTGGGGCGAGAACTCGGAGGCGCTGTTCCTGACCAGCAGCTTCGTCCATCCTGACGCGGCCACCGCCGCGGCGCGCTTCGCGCAGGAGGAGGAGGCCTTCGTCTACAGCCGCTTCACCAACCCGACGACGATGATGATGGAGCGCCGCCTGGCCGCGCTCGAGGGCACCGAGGCCTGCATCGCCACATCCAGCGGCATGTCGGCGATCATGCTGCTGGTCATGGGCCTGCTGAAGGCGGGCGACCATGTCGTCTGCTCGCGCAGCGTGTTCGGCTCGACCATCAAGCTGCTGCAGGGCGAGTTCGGCAAGTTCGGCGTGCAGACCACCTTCGTGTCGCAGACCGATCCCGAGGCGTGGCGCGCGGCGCTGCGCCCCGAGACGAAGCTGCTGTTCGCCGAGACGCCGAGCAACCCGCTCACCGAGGTCTGCGACATCCGCGCGCTGGCCGACATCGCGCACGGCGCGGGCGCGCTGCTGGCGGTCGACAACTGCTTCTGCTCGCCGGCGCTGCAGCAGCCGGCAAAACTGGGCGCCGACCTGATCATCCACTCGGGCACCAAGTACCTGGACGGCCAGGGTCGGGTCATCGCCGGCGCGGTCTGCGGGCCGGCGGCGCTGATCGACGGGCCGTTCATGAGCGTGATGCGCTCGGCCGGCATGTGCCTGTCGCCGTTCAACGCCTGGGTGGTGCTGAAAGGTCTGGAGACGCTCTCGATCCGCATGGAGGCGCAGGGCGCGCGCGCGCTGGCGCTGGCCGAGTGGCTGGAGGCGCAGCCGCAGGTCGCGCGGGTCTACTACCCCGGCCTGAAGTCGCACCCGCAGCATGCGCTGGCGATGGCGCAGCAGGGCGGCAACGGCGGCTCGGTGGTCAGCTTCGTCGCCCGCGGCGACACGCCCGAGGCGGCGCGCGCCAACGCGTTTGCGGTCATCGACGCGACCAGGGTCTGCTCGATCACCTCGAACCTGGGCGACACCAAGACCACCATCACCCATCCGTCGAGCACCTCGCACGGCCGCCTGACCGAGGCGCAGCGCCTGGCCGCCGGCATCACGCAGGGCATGATCCGCGTGGCCGTCGGCCTGGAGCATGTCGACGACCTGAAGGCCGATCTCGCGCGCGGCCTGGCCCTGATCTGAGTTTCCCATGACCCCAGTCCGCACCCGTTTCGCACCGTCCCCGACCGGCTTCATCCACCTCGGCAACATCCGCTCGGCCCTCTATCCGTGGGCCTGGGCGCGCTCCCAGCAGGGCACCCTGGTGCTGCGCATCGAGGACACCGACGTCGAGCGCTCGTCGCAGGAAGCCGTCGACGTGATCATCGAGAGCATGAAGTGGCTCGGCCTCGACCACGACGAGGGTCCGTTCTATCAGATGCAGCGCATGGACCGCTACAAGGAGGTCCTGGCGCAGCTGGTCGAGCAGGGCTGGGTCTATCCCTGCTACATGAGCACCACCGAGCTCGACGCCCTGCGCGAGCGCCAGATGGCCAACAAGGAGAAGCCCCGCTACGACGGCACCTGGCGCCCGGAAGAGGGCAAGGTCCTGCCGCCGGTGCCCGAAGGCGTCAAGCCCGTGCTGCGCTTCAAGACGCCCCAGGGTGGCTCGGTGGTGTGGGACGACAAGGTCAAGGGCCGCATCGAGATCAGCAACGACGAGCTCGACGATCTGGTCATCGCGCGCCCCGACGGCACGCCGACCTACAACTTCTGCGTCGTGGTCGACGACATCGACATGGACATCCCCCATGTGATCCGCGGCGACGACC
>JAUPTP010000135.1 GCA_030918015.1 Pseudomonadota bacterium | reverse complement strand
ACCTCGGGCTTGGAGTCGATCTCGATCTTGATCTTGGCCGCGGCCTCGTCGATCAGGTCGATGGCCTTGTCGGGCAGGAAGCGGTCGGTGATGTAGCGCTGCGAGAGCTCGGCCGCGGCCACGATGGCCGGGTCGGTGATCTCGACGCCGTGGTGCACCTCGTACTTCTCCTGCAGGCCGCGCAGGATGGCGATCGTCGCCTCCACGCTGGGCTCGTCGACCAGCACCTTCTGGAAGCGGCGCTCCAGCGCGGCGTCCTTCTCGACATACTTGCGGTATTCATCCAGCGTGGTGGCGCCGATGCAGTGCAGCTCGCCGCGCGCCAGGGCCGGTTTCAGCATGTTGCCGGCGTCCAGCGCGCCCTCGCCCTTGCCCGCGCCCACCATGGTGTGCAGCTCGTCGATGAACAGGATGATGCGGCCCTCGTCCTGGGCGACTTCCTTCAGCACGCTCTTGAGGCGCTCCTCGAACTCGCCGCGGAACTTGGCGCCGGCCAAGAGGCCGGCCATGTCCAGCACCAGCACACGCTTGTCCTTGAGCGACTCGGGCACCTCGCCGTTGACGATGCGCTGCGCCAGGCCCTCGACGATCGCGGTCTTGCCCACGCCGGGCTCGCCGATCAGCACCGGGTTGTTCTTGGAGCGCCGCTGCAGCACCTGGATGGCGCGGCGGATCTCGTCGTCGCGGCCGATCACCGGGTCGAGCTTGCCCAGGCGGGCGCGCTCGGTGAGATCGAGCGTGTATTTCTTCAGCGCTTCGCGCTGGCCCTCGGCCTCGGCCGAGTCGACGTTCTGGCCGCCGCGCACCGCGTCGACCGCGCCTTCCAGCGCACGGCGGGTCAGGCCGCAGGCGCGCACCGCCTGGCCGTAGTCGGTCTTGGCCTCGCTCAGGGCCAGCAGCACCATCTCGGTGGCCAGGTACTGGTCGCCGCGCTTCGAGGCCTCCTTCTCGGCGGCCTGCAGCAGCGCGACCAGGTCCCGGCCGGGCTGGAGCTGCGCGCCGTCGACCTTGGGCAGGCGCGAGAGCGCCGCGTCGGTGGCCTCGTCGAGCGCACGCAGGCTGACGCCGGCGCGCTGCAGCAGCGAGCGCGGGCCGTCGTCCTGGTTCAGCAGCGCCTGGATCAGGTGCGGGGGTTCGATGTAGGCGTGGTCGGCCGTGTTGGCCAGGCTCTGGGCGTCGGCCAGGGCCTGCTGCAGCAGCGTGGTGAGCTTGTCGAGTCGCATGGGAGGGCTCCTTCGGTTGATCTGCACGTGGGGAGGCTGCCGAGTCATTTCAAGAGGTGGACGCAGAGGCCGCCGGGATGTGAATATCTGAACATTCCGAACCCCAGGCTGCGACTTTTCCCATGCTTCATCCTGATACCCAGCTGCGCTGGATCGACGACGTGATCGGCTACGGCGTGTTCGTGACCCGCCCGATTCCCCGCGGCACCGTGGTCTGGGTGCGCTGCGCCCTGGACATCGCGCTCACCCCCGCGCAGTGCGCCGAGCTGCCGCCGGCCCACCAGGCCACGCTGGCGCACTTCGGCTACCTCGACGCGACCGGCGACACCATCCTGTGCTGGGACCACGGCCGCTACATCAACCACAGCTGCCAGCCCGCGATGCTCTCGCTCGGCGACGAGGCCGAGATCGCGCCGCGCGACCTGGCCGCGGGCGAGCAGCTGACATGCGAATATGCGCTGTGCAACATCGTCCAGCCGCTGAGCTGCCGCTGCGGCGTGCCGCAGTGCCGCGGCCTGATCCGGGCCGACGATGTCTTCCGTCTGGAGTCGCGCTGGGCGGACGAGGTGGCGCAGGCCCTGGCCGAGGCCGGCTCGGTGGCGCAGCCGCTGCTGGCGTTCGCGCGCGACCCCGGCGGGCTGCTCGCGCTGCTGCAGCGCGAACGGCCCGCCCCGGCCCTGAGCAGCCACCATTTCAGCCCGCCGCGGGCGGCCTGAGAGGTGCCCGGCATGCTGCATCCGCACACCACGCTGCGCCTGGCCAGCCCGGCCAAGGGCCTGGGCATCTTCGCCACGCAGCCCATCCCCAAGGGCACGGTCACCTGGGTGCTCGATCCGCTCGACCAGGTGATCACCGCCGAGCAGGCCGCACGGGTGCGCGCGGGCCTGTCGACGGCCCTGCTGGCGGCCTTCGACCACGACTACTACCGCCTGCGCGACGGCCGCTACATCCTGACCCACGACAACACGCGCTTCATGAACCATGACTGCGCGCCCAACTGCGTGCACGCCGCGGCCGATGTCGAGATCGCGCTGCGCGACATCGCCGCCGGCGAGGAGCTGACCAACGACTACGCCGGCCTGCTCGACGCGCACGAGGCCTTCGCCTGCGCCTGCGGCGCGCCGTGCTGCCGGCGCTGGATCCGCCCCGACGATGTCCAGGCCCGGCCCGAGCACTGGCGCGACGCGGTGCTGTCGGCCTGGAGCCGGCACCTGCAGGTCGAGCAGCCGCTGGGCGAGCTGCTGGCGCAGTCCTCCCTGGGCCCGCGCCGGCGCCTGCGCGCCTGAGTCCGGCCGGGCCGGTTCAGTCGGGCCGGACCAGGAACTCGTCGAGCGTCCAGCGCCGCACGGCCCGACCGGGCTGCGGATGCCAGTCCGCGAAGGCGTGCACGATCGGCGCCCAGCACGGCGCGGCGTGCGCCAGGACAGCGTCGTGGTCCAGCGCCTCGGACTCGACGATGCCGGCGCGCGGATGGGCCTCGATCCAGGCGATGGCGGCCATCATGCTGCCCACCACCTGCAGGCTGGTGGCGTTGTTGCACGGCGCCAGGGCCCGCGCGCGGTCGATGTCGAGCTGCGAGCCCAGCCACAGCGCGGGATGGCGGTCGCTCAGCAGCAGCACGCCCAGCTCGTCGACGCCGGAGACGATCTCGTCCTTGAGCACGCGCTGCGCGCGGATGGCCGCGCGCGTGCCCTCGGCCAGCAGCCCCAGGCTCGCCATCGCCAGGTCGCAGGGGTGGTAGGCGTAGTACACCGTGGGCCGGTAGCGCGGCCGGCGCGGATCGGGCTGCGCGGGATCGGGCACGGTCAGGAAGTCGGCGATCGAGATCGACTCGTTGTGGCTGATCAGCCGCCCGGTGAAGGCCCCCGCCCCCGGGCTCCAGGACCGCACCGGCGTGTGGGCGCCGGCCTGCGCGAGGTAGACCGCGGCGCGGCAGCCCTGCGCGTGGTGATGCACCCGTGCGGCCATCGGGCCGCCCTCCTCGTGCGAGCCCCAGCCCAGCTCGGCCGGCTGCAGCGCCTCGGCCACGAAGCCGTCGACCGACCAGGTGTTGACGAACTCGTCCGGGCGGCGGCCGCCGGCGGGCGCCTGGCTGTCGCGCTCGGCGATCTGGATGACGCGCACGCCCAGCGCCTCGGCCAGCCGCGCCCAGTCGAGCGGGGTCTGCGGTGCCAGCGCGCCCCCGACCCCGCCCTCGCGCGCGGCCAGCATCTGCAGCCCGCGCTTGACCAGCAGCGACACCAGCCCCGGATTGGCCCCATGCGCGACCACGGCGGTCGGCTGCGGCGTGCCGCCGGCGCGCTGGGCCGCCTGCAGCGCCAGCACCTCCTCGCGCAGGCGGTAGTTGGTGTTGTCGGCCTGCGCGAGCACGCCGTCCTGGTAGTCCCAGGGATCGATGCAGGTGTCGAGGTAGAAGGCCTGGCGCTGCTGCGTCCATTCGATCAGGTCGCGGCTGCCGATCGAGGTGGCCAGGTTGATGACCAGCGTGCCCGGCCCGACCTCGCCGTCCAGCACCGCGGCCAGGTTGTCGCGGGTGATGCGCTGGCGCCGCCAGCCCGGCACCGGGCCGCCCGACGGCGGCCGGGCCCGCTCGATCTGCGCGATCTGCTCCGGCCGCATGCGCTCGTCGATCAGCCGGATCGGCACGCCCGGCCCCGACGGCGCGCACAGCAGCGGCAGCAAGGCCTGGCCGATGTTGCCAAAGCCCAGCACGACGATGCGCGTGATCGCGCTCGTCGCGCGCGAGGCGTTCTTGTCCCTGGTGTCCATGTGTTCCCCCTGAGTGCGAAAGTTTCACATGCGCACCCTGGCCGCAGGCTGACCGCGCGGCTGCGGCACAATCGCGCCCGTTCTTCACCCCCCTCAGGAGCATGTCCCGATGTCCGGTCACGGTTTCCATGTCCACGGTCCGCACGATCATGAGCTCGAGCACGCCGCCCAGCACGGCGACAAGGATGCATTCGCCAGCCGCATCGCGGTGACCACCGCGATCCTGGCCACCGTCGGCGCGCTGTTCGGCTACATGGGCGGGGCCACCCAGGCCAATGCCGGCCTGTACAAGAACAACGCCGCGATCAAGAAGACCGAGGCCTCCAACCAGTGGAACTACTACCAGGCCAAGAGCAGCAAGCAGAACCTCTCCGAGCTGGCGATGGTGCTGGTGGCCGAGGACCAGCGCGGGCGCTACCAGCAGGAGATCGACCGCTACAAGCAGGAGAAGGCCGAGATCAAGACCAAGGCGGACGCCCTGGAGGCCGAATCCCATGACTGGGACCAGCGCTCCGACGCCGAGATGCACCTGCACCACCGCTGGGCGCAGGCGACCACCGCGCTGCAGGTGTCGATCGCGCTGGCGGCCATCGCGCTGCTGACCCGCCGGCGCTGGCTGGAGGTGGGCATGTACGGCGTGGCCGCCGTCGGCTGCGGCCTGGGCGTGGCGGCGATGCTGCACCTCTGAGTCCGCGCCGGCGCTCAGGGCCGGCGGCTTCGGCTCAGCCGCCCAGCACCTTCCACAGCGTCACCCGGTTGAGCTGCTCGCCCAGGCGGGTCTGGACCAGCGCCTGCTCGGTGGAGAGCAGGCTGCGCTGGGCGTCCAGGCGCTCGAGCTCGCTGGCGGCGCCGTTGCGGTAGCGCAGGTCCGTCAGGCGGGCGGTCTCGCGCGCGGCGTCGAGCTGCACCTGCTGCGCGGCGAGCTGGTCGCGCCAGGTGTCCAGACCGGCCAGCGCATCGGCCGTCTCGCGGAAGGCCGACTGCACCGCCTTCTCGTACTGCGCCACCGCGATGTCGCGGGCGATCTTGGCGCTGTCCAGGTTGGCCCGGTTGCGGCCGGCGTCGAAGACGGTGGCCAGCAGCTGCGTGCTCATCGTCCAGGCGAACTGCCCGGCGCTGAACAGGTCCGACAGCGAGGTCGAGGCCTGGCCGGCGCTGGCGGTCAGCGTCAGGCGCGGGAAGAAGGCCGCGCGGGCCACGCCGATGTTGGCGCTGGCCGCGGCGAGCTGCTGCTCGGCCTGGATCACGTCCGGGCGCTGCAGCAGCACCTCGGACGACAGCCCGACCGGCACCGGCGCCAGCATCGCGCCGGCCGCGGCCGAGACCTGCTCGCCGGGCAGCAGCTCGGCCGGGATCGGGCCGCCGGCCAGCAGCGTCAGCGCGTTCAGGTCCTGGTCGCGCTGGCGCAGCAGCTGCGCGCGGCTGGAGCGGGCCTGCTCGAGCAGCGTGCGTGCGCTCTGCAGCTCCAGCGAGGAGGCCGCCCCGTTGTCGAAGCGCAGCTGCGCCAGGCGCAGCCCCTCGGTGCGGCTGTCGACGATGCGGGTGGTGCTGGCCAGCAGCTCGGTGTCGGCCGCCAGCGTGAGCCAGCCCGAGGCCACGCCCGCCACCAGCGTCAGCTCGGCGCTGCGCCGGCCGGCCTCGCTGGCCAGGACCTGCGCCTGCGCGGCCTCGCCCAGGTTGGCGATGCGGCCGAACAGGTCGACCTCCCAGGCACTGAGCTGCACGCCGGCGGTGTAGGTGTGCACCTGCCGGCCGGTGGTCGTGCTGGGCGAGGCCGCGTTGCTGATGCCCACGCCCAGGGTGGGCAGCCGGTCGGCACGGGCCACGCCCAGCTGCGCCTGCGCGCGCTGCACGTTCAGCACCGCCACGCGCAGGTCGCGGTTGCGCTCCAGCGAGAGCTTGACCAGCTGCTGCAGCGGCGGCGAGTTCAGGAAATCCGGCCAGGCGGTGGCCGCCGCCGCCGCAGCCGGGGCCGAGGCCGCCAGCGAGGCCGGCAGCGGCAGCTCGCCCGGCACCGGCGCGGCCGGGCGCTCATGGCGCGGCGCCAGGCTGGTGCAGCCGGCCAGCACCAGCGCCGCCACCAGGGCCGAGCCCAGCGACAGGGGGCGGGGAATCATGGAGATCATGTCGACGCTCGCTCTCACTTCTTGTCGTCCTTCAGCAACGCGGCCAGTTCGGCATCGGCGGCCGAGCTGAATTGTCCCGGCGCATGGGGCACGTCATGGCCGCCCGGGAACAGGCGGCGGATGACGACGAAGAACACCGGCACCAGGAACACCGCCAGCACGGTCGCGGTGATCATGCCACCCATCACGCCGGTGCCGATCGCGCGCTGGCTGGCCGAGCCGGCGCCGGTCGAGATCGCCAGCGGCAGCACGCCCAGGATGAACGCGAACGAGGTCATGATGATCGGGCGGAAGCGCAGGTGACAGGCGGTCAGCGTCGCCTCCAGCAGGCTCTTGCCCTCGGCCATCAGGTCCTTGGCGAACTCGATGATCAGGATCGCGTTCTTCGCCGACAGGCCGATGAT
>JAUPTP010000134.1 GCA_030918015.1 Pseudomonadota bacterium | reverse complement strand
ATCCGCGCCGACGACCCGATGGACTTTCGCCAGTGGCGCCCCGCCGACGCCCGGCCGTTCGCGCCCCATCCGGCCCTGGCGGCGGCCGGCGGCTACGACCACGGCTGGCGGCTGGCCCCCGGCCATGCGCAGGAGGCCGCGCGGCTGGTGTCGGCCGACGGCCGGCTGGCGATGAGAATCGCCACCTCGATGCCGGCGCTGCAGTTCTACGACGGCCGCGCGCTGGCGCCGCCCTGCGCCGGCCTGGCGCTCGAGCCCGGCTGGCTGCCCGACAGCCCGGGCCGCGACGACACCGGCCAGCCCGATGCCTGGCTGCGTCCGGGCGTGCCGCGCCACGACTGGATCGAGTACCGCTTCGGCTGACAGGCCTGCAGGCCGGCCGCTAGACTGCCCGGATGCGCCTGCAGATCCTCTCCGACCTTCATCTCGAGACCCAGCCGGACTGGACGGCCGCGCCGGCACCGGACGCCGACCTGCTGGTGCTGGCCGGCGACATCGGCTCCTACCAGCGCGGCTCGCGCCTGCAGGGCGACGATTTCGGCCTGGGCCGCTTCGCGCCGCGCCCGGAAGGCTGGTCGCGGGTGCTGTTCGTGCCGGGCAACCACGAGTACGACGGCCTGGACCATGACGCCACCGGCCCGCGGCTGCAGGCGCTGTGCGCGCAGCTGGGCATCGAGTGGCTGGACCGGCGGGTGCGGGTGATCGACGGCGTGCGCTTCATCGGCACGACGCTGTGGAGCGACTTCGCCGCGCTCGGCCATCTGGACAAGGCGCTGCGCGCCGCCGACTGGTACCTCAGCCGCAACACCACGCTGCGCGAGGGCCGGCTGGTGATGGCCGCCGAGCTGCGGGAGATGGCGCTGGACTGCCAGCGCTGGCTGCGCGCGGCGCTGTGCGAGCCGCATGACGGACCGACGGTGGTGGTCAGCCATTTCGCGCCGACACTCGACAGCGCCGACCCGCGCTACGGCATGGTTCCGGGCACAGCCGGCTTCTGCAACACGCTCGACGAGCTGCTGCCGCTGGCCGACCTGTGGATCCATGGCCACCTGCACTGCCCGGTCGACGTGACGCGCGCGGGCTGCCGCATCGTCTGCAACGCGCTGGGCTATGTGCACAAGGGCGAGCAGGACGGCCACCGGCCCGGCTGGTGCGTCGAGGTGCCCCGGCCGTCGGCGCCATCTCTCTCAGCGCGCCGGCATGCCGCCGCCTCGCTCCAGGCATCCTGACGTCCTGAGGTGAAAATCAGCGATCCATCCCGGTCGGGACATACTCCCGGCAATATCCCGCTCGTCGCTCATCCGGCACGTGCGGATGCAAACTGGAATGGCGGGAGAATGACGAGGCGATGACGCGGGAATGCCTGAGCAGGCCAAGGAAACTCCGGGCGCGCGCGCGGGCGGCGGCCGAAAGGTCAGCTCGCCGTCGGCGACTCGACCAGGAATTCCTCGATCGAGCGGCCCGACTCGATGGCGGCGGCCAGCCAGCGGGGCTTCAGGCCCCGACCGGTCCAGGTCTCTCCGGTGTCCGCATGGCGGTATTTGACAGCCACCTTCGACACTTCGCGGACCTTGGCCTCGCCGCCGGCCCGGGACGGGCGCGTGCTCGCCTCGAGATCGGCCGGCGTCAGATTGTGCTGTGCCATCAGGGCCTTGATTTCCGCGATCACATTCGAGCGCTGCTCCGACTTCATCGCATCGATGGAACGGGCAATCTCTTCCTGCTGGAGGCGAAGTTCTTCCTGCTTGGCACGCAGGTCCTGGAGCGTCGTCATGGCAAAGCAATTCCGATGAATTCGAGCACATGCTCGTGCGCCGCAGTATGCATCAGTTTCTCTGCCGTCGCGGATATTTCACACGGTATTTTCACAGGGATTTCCTCAAGCCGCGTGAAATGCCCAGGATTCCCGCGACGGGCTGGCGGCATTTCATGAATCAATTTGTTGCGCGCCCGGCCAGATCATGGAATCGGCGGGCCAGTTCGGTCGGACGATCCTGGCGATGGCGGTGGTCGGACCAGAACTGGCGCCAGACGCGCGCGCCGCGCTGGCCATTCCAGAGCCCGAGCGCATGGCGCATCGCCGTCGGCCAGGGCCGGCCGCCGGCCTGGACCGCGTCGAGATACTCGACCCAGGCCGCCTCGACCGCCTCGCGCGAGGCCGCCGGCCCCGGCTCGCCGAAGAATCGCTCATCCCAGCCGGCCATCTGCCAGGGCTCGTGATAGGCCTGCCGGCCGACCATCACCCCGTCGACATGCGCCAGATGCTGCGCGATCTCGTCGTCGTCGCGGATGCCGCCGTTGATGACGATGGTCAGCGCGGGGAAATCGCGCTTGAGCTGCCACACCCACTCATGGCGCAGCGGCGGGATCTCGCGGTTCTCCTTCGGGCTCAGACCCTTCAGCCAGGCATTGCGCGCGTGCACGATGAAGACCTCGCAGCCGGCCTCGGCGATCTGCCCCACGAAGTCGCGCACGAAATCGTAGGACTCGATGCGGTCGATGCCGATGCGGTGCTTGACCGTGATCGGCAGGTCGACCGCGTCGCGCATCGCGCGCACGCCGTCGGCCACCGTGGCCGGCTCGGCCATCAGGCAGGCGCCGAAGGCGCCGCGCTGCACCCGCTCGCTCGGGCAGCCGCAGTTCAGGTTGACCTCGTCATAGCCCCATGTCGCCGCCAGCCGCGCGCAGGCGGCCAGATCGGCCGGCTCGCTGCCGCCGAGCTGCAGCGCCACCGGATGCTCGATCTCGCCGAAGTCGAGATGGCGCGGCTGGTCGCCGTGCAGCAGCGCACCGGTGGTGACCATCTCGGTGTAGAGCCGGGTGCGGCGAGTCAGCAGGCGGTGGAAATGGCGACAGTGGCGGTCGGTCCAGTCCAGCATCGGCGCCACCGAGAGGCGCCACGGGGAGAGCGGCGTCGCCCCGTCGGGACGGTCGGCGACAGACATCGAGGAAGCGGCAAGGTCGGGCATGCGTGAAGACAGCAGGACAGGTTCGGCGGGAGCGCGATTCTGACGCATCGGGCCGGGGCACCGGGCGCCGCGGACCCGGGGCGGGAGGCCGGCCTGTTCGGCGGCATTACCAAATGTTACATTCCGCCACACCGCCTCCATCCACCGAAAGAAGTCCGCGATGCCGATGCCTCCGGCAGGCCGCTGCCGCCTGATCCCTGACCTGGAACACGGCATCTCGCCCCGGCTGGACCTGCCGGAGCGGCTCTGGCACCACACCGGCGGCCCCATCGATCCATGGCTGACGCTGCTGGCCGCGCTCGACCTGGATGCCCATGCCCTGCTCGGACCGAGCCTGGCCTGCGATTTCCTCGGGGACCAATGGGCCCTGCCCTGGCCCGAGCCGGCGGATCTGGACGCGCTCTACGGCCTGACGGTGATGCCGCTGCGGCCGTGGCGCTGCGTGCACGAGCATCTGCAGGAGCAGCTCGGCGCGGGGCGTCTGGTGATGATCGAGACCGACGCGCACGCGCTGCCCGACACCGCCGGCGACACCTACCGGCGCCACCATGCCCGCACGATGGTGATCGTCGACGAGATCGACCTGGCGCAGCGCCGGCTGGGCTACTTCCACCGCGCCGGCCATTTCCTGCTGCAGGGCGAGGATTTCGAGGCGGTGGCCGGGCCGCGGGCGGCCGTGGGCGCGATGACCGCGATCGGGGTGCAGGAGCGGATCAGGCTCGGCCCCGAAGCGCTGCGTGCGCAGGCACGCCAGCAGCTTCTGCGCCACCGGGCCCGCATGCCGCGGGACAATCCGGTGCAGCGCTGGGAGCGGCGCCACCGGGAAGACCTCGCGCGGGGCCGGATCGCCGAGGGCCCCGAGGCCTGCCGGGCCTGGTCGGACGCCGGCCTGCGTCAGCTGGGGGCGGCCACGGAGCTGGCGTCGGCGCATCTGCGCTGGCTTGCCCAGGACGCAGCCGATGCGGTGGCGCTGCTGCAGGCGGCCGATGCGCTGTGGCAGCTGTCGGTGCGTGCACGCGCACTGCATCTGAAGGGCGAGCACAGCGGCGAGGTGCGCGCGCTGCTCGATCCTGCGGCACCGTTCGAGCACATGGCCCGGCACTGGCAGCAGGCGGCGTCGCTGCTGGGGACGGTCCGCCTTGCGGCAGCCGACCGGCCAGCCTGAGAGCGGCCCAGAGACGGGTCGGCGCGCCGTTCAGGCGCGACGGGTGCGCGCCAGGGCCAGCAGCTCGTTGCCGACCAGCGCGCCCAGCACCAGCAGGCCGCCACCGAGCGTGGCCGGCCCCGGCACCTCGCCGGCGCCGACCCAGGCCCACAGCACGCCGAACAGCACCTCGAGCAGGCCGAGCAGCGCGATCTCCGGTGCGGGCAGCACGGCCGTCAGGCCGACCACCAGCAGGCAGGGCAGCGCGAGCTGGAACACGCCCAGTCCGGCCAGCAGCATCAGGTCATGCGAGGACGCCTGCAGCGGCCAGGCCAGCGGCAGCGTCACCAGGCACGACAGCAGGCCACCGATCAGCACCGCCGGCAGCATGTCGGGCGAGGCCGCGGCCTCGCCGCCGAGCGCCTCGTCCGGGTCGCCGCTGCCGTGCGAGACATGCTGCAGCACGGTGAAGTTGACGGCCGCCGCCAGCGGCACCGCCAGCGCGACGCCCATGCCGGCGGCCGCGCCGGACTGCATCTCGCGGCCGAACATCCAGGCGATGCCGGCGCCGGCCACCGCGATCGCGCCCCAGGTGCGCGCCGGCAGGCGGTGATGCAGGAAGACGCGCGCGAACAGCGCGGTGATCAGCGGCCCGATCGCCATCGTGACCAGCACGTTGGCCACCGAGGTCAGCGTCAGCGCCACCATGAAGGCGGTGAACATCACCGACCAGCACAGGCCGGAGAGCCACAGGGCGCGACCGCCCTCGCGCACCGAACGCCACAGGCCGGCGCCGCGCAGCAGCGGCAGCGCCACCAGCAGCGCCAGCGCATTGAAGGCGCTGCGCCAGAAGGTGACCTCGAAGCCGCGCGCGGCCTCGAGGTGGCGGCTGACGACGCCGGCGCTGCTCCACAGCAGCGTCACCAGCACCATCAGCGCGACCGCGCGGGCATGACGCATGCCCGACATGCGCATCAGGAGCCTGCGGCTTCGCGCGAAGCGCGCTTGCGGTCGTGCTCCTTCAGGTGGCGCTTGCGCAGACGCACCGACTTCGGCGTGATCTCGACCAGCTCGTCGTCGTCGATGAAGTCGACGCCGTATTCGAGCGTCAGGTCGATCGGCGGGGTGATCTTGATCGCGTCTTCCTTGCCGCTGACGCGGAAGTTGGTCAGCTGCTTGGTGCGGGTGGCGTTGACCACCAGGTCGTTGTCGCGGCTGTGGATGCCGACGATCATGCCCTCGTAGACCGGGTCGTTCGGCTTGACGAACATGCGGCCGCGGTCGTCCAGCTTGCCCAGGGCGTAGGTGAAGATCTCGCCGTCGTCCATCGAGATCAGCACGCCGTTCTTGCGGCCGCCGATGTCACCCTTGTGGGCTTCGTAGCCGTCGAAGATCGACGAGATCAGGCCCGAGCCGCGGGTCAGGTTCATGAACTCGTTGGAGAAGCCGATCAGGCCGCGGGCCGGGATGCGGTATTCGAGGCGGACACGGCCGTGGCCGTCCGGCTCCATGTTGAGCATCTCGCCCTTGCGCAGGCCCAGCGCCTGCATCACGCCGCCCTGGTGGATTTCTTCCACGTCGGCGGTGACCAGCTCCATCGGCTCGCACTTGACGCCGTCGATGTCCTGGAACATCACCCGCGGCTTGGAGACGGCCAGCTCGTAGCCCTCGCGGCGCATGTTCTCCAGCAGGATGGTCAGGTGCAGTTCACCGCGGCCGCAGACCTCGAAGATGCCGTCCTCGTCGGTCTCCTTCACGCGCAGCGCGACGTTGTGCTGCAGCTCCTTCTGCAGGCGGTCCCAGATCTGGCGGCTGGTGACGAACTTGCCTTCGCGACCAGCCAGCGGGCTGGTGTTGACGCAGAAGTTCATCGTCAGGGTCGGCTCGTCGACCTTGAGCATCGGCAGCGGCTGCGGGTTGGCCGGATCGGTCACGGTGACACCGATGCCGATGTCCTCGATGCCGTTGATCAGCACGATGTTGCCCGGGCCGGCTTCCGTCACCTGCACGCGGTCCAGGCCCTGGAAGGTCAGGACCTGGTTGATGCGGCCATTGATGCTCTTGCCGTCCGGACCTTCCATCACGGCCACGTTCATGCCCGGCTTGATGGTGCCCTGGCTGATGCGGCCCACGCCGATGCGGCCGACGAAAGTCGAGAAGTCCAGCGCCGAGATCTGCAGCTGCAGCGGCGCGGAGGCGTCACCCTGCTGCGGCGGCACATGCTTGAGCACCGTGTTGAACAGCGCCGACATGTCCGGGCCCCACTGCTCGCCCGGCGCGCCTTCTTGCAGGCTGGTCCAGCCGTTGATGCCCGAGGCGTAGACCACGGGGAAGTCGAGCTGCTCGTCGGTGGCGCCGAGCTTGTCGAACAGGTCGAAGGTGGCGTTGATCACATAGTCGGGGCGCGCGCCGGGGCGGTCGACCTTGTTGACCACGACGATGGGCTTGAGGCCCAGCGCCAGCGCCTTCTTC
>JAUPTP010000133.1 GCA_030918015.1 Pseudomonadota bacterium | reverse complement strand
GCCGACCGCACGCTGATCTCGCACGGCCGCCATGCCTGGCGCGATCTGCCCGGCGCCGACTGGCGGGCCTGGCGCCCCGATCCGTCCCGCCCGCCGGCCGACCACTACCAGCTGGTCGCCGGCTGGCCCGGAGCGCAAGGCCCGCGGGCCGCCGACACCGGGCGCACCGTGCTGATCGTGGCCGAAGGCGACACGCCCCCCGCCGGCTGGGCAGCCCTCGCGCCGCCCGAGCGGCTGGCCCAGGCCGTCGCGCCGCAGAGCGGCTCGCCGCTGCGGCTGACGCTGTGGCGGACCCGCCTTCTTCCTGCCCCGGAGAGCCCTCGATGAACCGACGCTGGCGCCACCTGTGGACCGTCTGGCTGCTGGCGCTGGCCGGCACGCTGGCGCTGTTCAACCTGCGGCCCGACCTCGATCTGGCCGTCACCGCCGCGGTGCACGAGGCGGCTGCGGCCACGCCCTTTCCGCTGGGGCAGCTCGCGCCGGTGCAGGCGCTGTATCACGCGGTGCCGTGGATCGGACGGCTGGGCGTGCTGCTGGCGCTCTTGCTGTGGTGGCGACGCGCGACGCCGCCACGAACCCGCCGCCAGGCCGCGGCGATGGCGCTGATGCTGGTGTTCGGGCTCGGCCTGGTGGTCAACGGCGTGCTGAAGGAGCAGTGGGGACGACCGCGCCCGACCGCGGTGCGTGACTTCGGCGGGCCGCACGCCTTCCAGCCCGCCGGCCGGATCAGCGCGCTGTGCCGCAGCAACTGCTCCTTCGTCAGCGGCCATGCGGCCACCGGCTTCGCGCTGGCAGCCCTCGGACTGATGGGCACGCCGGCGCGCCGACGGCGCTGGGCCGCCATCGGCCTGGGCGCCGGCCTGATCGTCGGCGCCGGCCGCGTGATGCAGGGCGGACATTTCCTGAGCGACATCATCGTCGCCGGGCTGGTCATGCACGGCACGGGGCTGGCGATCCGGCACCTCTGGCTGCTGCAGCGGGGACGACCCCATCGGTTCGCGGCGGAGCCCACTCTGTTCCCCACAGGAACCGGCTCGTCGGTATCATCGCGCCCCTCTCTGGTGCACACCAAGGCCGCGCTGTCCGGAAAAACAGGGGCGTGACAGGGCCGGAATCTGCCGCTATAAAGGATGGAAAGTGACAAATGTCACGATCAGCCATCGCACTGCGTGCGTGATTCCCGCCCTCGGACTGGGTCGTATCGGTCCGCCTGCCTCGCATGCACCAGAGACATGCACAACGCCCGACACGCCTTCGAGGAACAGACCCATGCTGAACCGGATCTTTCAACGCACCGAACGCGGCCGCACCACCCTGCTCGAGCCCCATGACGACCTGGCCGCCGGCGACCTGCGCCTGCTGATGCGCTTCAATGGCTACACCCCGCTGCACCTGCTGCGCGATGCCCGGGACGACGCGCCGGACCTGGCCGCGGCCGCCGATCGCCTGCTGGCGGCCGGCCTGATCGAAACCGCACGCCACGCCGGCGAGACCGGCCCGGCCATGCCCGCGAACTGGGGCGCGCGCGCCACGCTGCTGACCGCCTCCCCCTGAGGCCGCCCATCGCCCGCGGCCGCTGTCGATAATCGGCCGATGAACATCCTGATCATCGGCGCCGGCCGGGTCGGCACCAGCGTGGCAGAGCATCTGGTCTCGGAGCGCAACGACATCACCGTCATCGACACCGATCCGCAGCGCCTGCGCGATCTGCAGGAGCGCCTGGACCTGCGCGGGGTCTGCGGCAACGCGATCCAGCCCTCGGTGCTGCGCGAGGCCGGGGCCGAGGACTGCGACCTGCTGGTGGCCTGCGCGCCGCTGGACGAGACCAACCTGACGGTGTGCAAGGTCGCGCACGACCTGTTCAACGTCGTCAAGACGATCGCGCGGCTGCGCTCGTCCGAGTTCGTCGAGGGCGCGCCGCTGCTGGCGCGCGAGGGCGGCTTCGCGGTCGACCATGTGATCTGCCCGGAGCAGTCGGTCACCACCTACATCCGCAAGCTCGTCGAGTATCCGGAGGCGCTGCGCATCATCGAGTTCGCCGGCGGCCGGGTCACGCTGGCGGGCGTGCGTGCCGGCGCGGGCAGCCGCCTGGTCGGCCACCGGCTCGACGAGATCCCGACGCTGGTGCCGAACCTGGACATGCGCGTGGTCGGCCTGTTCCGGCGCGAGCAGCCGCTCAAGGCCGACGGCAGCACCCGCATCGAGGCCGGCGACGAGGCCTTCGTGCTGACCCGCACCGCCGCGGTCACCGAGGTGCTGGGGGCGCTGCGCGAGCGCGAGCGCGACCGCCCGGTGCGCCGGCTGATGATCGCCGGCGGCGGCAAGGTCGGCCTGCGCCTGGCGCGCGAGCTGCGCGAACGCTACGAGATCCGCCTGATCGAGCTCGACCGCACCCGCTGCGAGTACCTCGCCGCCGAGCTGGGCACGGACGTGCTGGTGCTGCACGGCGACGCCACCGACGAGGACCTGATGACCGACGAGAACGTCGGCGAGACGGACGTCTTCATCGCGCTCTCCAGCGACGACGAGGACAACATCCTGTCGGGCCTGCTGGCCAAGCGCCTGGGCGCGCGCCGCGCCATCGTGCTGATCAACCGCCGCGCCTACACCGAGCTGGTGCAGGGCACGCAGATCGACGTGGCGATCTCGCCGCAGCATGCGGTCATCGGCGAGCTGCTGGCCTACGTGCGCCGCGGCGACATCGAGGCGGTGCACAGCATGCGCCACGGCGCGGCCGAATCGATGGAGATCATCGCGCGCGGCGACCGGCGCAGCTCCAAGGTGGTGAGCCGGCGCCTCGAGCAGCTCGACCTGCCCGAGGGCGTGCAGATCGGCGCGATCGTGCGCGGCGACGAGGTCCTCATCGCCCACGGCGAGACCGTCATCCAGACCGACGACCATGTCATCGTCTTCCTGCCGAGCAAGCGCCAGGTGCGCGCGGTCGAGAAGCTGTTCCAGGTCAGCGCGACCTTCTTCTGACACCGACGAACCGATCCGAGATGCGCTACTACGACCCGGTCTTCAAGGTGCTCGGCGGCGTGCTGATGCTGTTCGGGCTGACGATGGCGGTGCCGCTGGGCTTCTCGCACGTCTGCGGCGACGGCATCGCGTCCGGCTTCGCGCTGTCGATGGCGATCACCCTGGCCACCGGCGCCGGCCTGTTCCTGCGCTGCCGCCGCATCGAGCGCGAGCTGCAGCCGCACGACGGCTTCCTGCTGGCGACGCTGGTCTGGACGGTGCTGCCGGTCTTCGGCGCCATTCCGCTGCTGCTGCACATTCCCGGCCTGAGCTTCACCGACGCCTACTTCGAGGCGGTCTCCGGGCTGACGACGACCGGCGCCACCGTGCTGACCGGGCTGGAGAAGCTGCCGGTGTCGATCAACATCTGGCGCTGCTTCATGGTGCTGCTGGGCGGCATGGGCATCATCGTGCTGGCGGTGGCGATCCTGCCGCTGCTGGGCGTGGGCGGCAGCCAGGTCTTCAAGGCCGAGACGCCGGGGCCCATGAAGGACGACAAGCTCACCCCGCGCATCGCGGAGACCGCACGCGGGCTGTGGGCGGTCTATTTCGCCATCGCCACCGCCTGCCTGCTGGGCTATCGATGGGCCGGCATGAGCTGGCCGGACGCCTTCATGCACATGTGCTCGACGATGGGCCTGGGCGGGCTGGCGGGCTATGACGCCAGCTTCGCCGCCTTCGACTCGCTGAAGGTGGAGCTGGTGGCGATCGTGTTCATGCTGCTGGCCGGCGTGAACTTCGCGCTCTATTTCCGCATCTGGCAGCGCCGCTCGATGCGGCCGCTGTGGCGCGATCTGGAGGCGCGGCTGTTCTTCGCGCTGATGGCCGCCAGCGTCGCGGTGGTCACCGTCTTCCTGGTCGCGCACGGCGTCTATCCGGACTGGACGACCGCGCTGCGCCACGCCGCCTTCAGCGTCGTCTCGGTGGCGACGACCACCGGCTTCGCCACCGTCGACTACGCGCAGTGGCCGGTCTTCGCGCCGGTGCTGATGCTCTTCCTGTGCGGCTTCGCGACCTGTGCGGGCTCGACCGGCGGCGGCATCAAGCTCAGCCGCTCGCTGCTGCTGATGAAGCAGGTGCAGCGCGAGTTCACGCGGCTGCTGCACCCGCGCTCGGTGCGGCCGGTGACGCTGGGCGGCGCGGTGGTGGAGCCGCAGGTGCTGTTCTCGGTGCAGGCCTTCATGCTGGTCTACGGCGCGGTGCTGACCCTGGGCACGATGGCGCTGCTGCTGACCGGGCTGGACGTGATCAGCGCCTTCACCGCGGTGGTGGCCTGCATCAACAACACCGGCCCCGGCCTCGGCCAGGTCGGCCCGGCCAGCAACTACCAGGGCCTGACGGATGCGCAGACCTGGATCTGCACCATCGTGATGCTGCTGGGCCGGCTGGAGCTGTTCTCGGTGCTGGTGCTGTTCACGCCGCAGTTCTGGCGGCGCTGAGCCAGGCCCTCACCGAGGGCCTGATCGGCTGAGTTCAATGCGCATGCGTGTGGTGCACGTCCGGCGCATGGGCGTGCGCGTGGCGCATCGGCGCATGGGCGTGGCGGTGGCTGTGCGGCCCGGTCGGCATCGGGTCATGCGCATGGTCGTGGTGGCCGTCGTCGTGGCGGTGGGCGTGCTCATGCTCCAGCGCCTCGTGCTCATGCTCGTGCGCGTGCGACTCGGCCAGATGCAGCAGCACGCCGGCCAGCATCGCCAGGCCGCCCGCCACCAGGGCCGCCCCCCCCCACTGCCGATCCCCCAGCGCGACCGCCGCCACCGCGCCCAGGAAAGGCGCCAGCGCGAAGACCGAGCCGGTGCGCGCCGCGCCGAAGGTGCGCTGCGCCAGCAGGTAGAAGCGCAGGCTCAGTCCGTAGCCGCAGGCCCCCACCGCCAGCAGCGCCGCCACGGCCGTCCAGGCTGGCGCCGACTCGCCGGCCAGACCCGCCAGCACGCCGGAGGCCGACGCGCCCAGCGCCGCCTTGACCATCACCAACTGGCCCGGATCGCGCTCGGCCAGCGCGCGCGAGACGGTGTTGTCCGCCCCCCAGGCCACCGTGGCAACCAGCACCGCCAGCAATCCGGCCAGACCGGCACGCCCGCTCAGGCCCTGGTCGAGCACCAGCAGCACGCCGCCGGCCAGGATCAGCGCCAGCGCGGCGCGCACCCGCGCGTCGAGCGCCTCGCGATAGAGCATCCGCGCCAGCGCGGCCGTGAACAGCGCCTCCAGCGTCAGCATCAGCGAGGCGCTGGCGCCGCTGGTGTGCTGCAGCCCCCAGGCCAGCGCCACCGGCCCGAGCACCGCGCCGAACGCCGCCATCAGCAGCAGACGCGGGGCGTCGCTGCGCTGCAGCTGCGCCTCGCGCCCGACTGGCTGGCGCAGCAGCGCACCCAGCAGCGCCGCGCCGGCGTACAGCAGCCCGGCCGTGGCGAACGGGCCCAGCCCGGCGCCGAAGCGCTGCACCAGCGGCGTGCTCAGCCCGAACAGCGCCGACGCCAGCAGCGCCAGCCCCGCCCCGCGCACCACCGGGGTCATGTTCACGCCGTGCCCAGCGTCGCGTTGAACAGCGCCAGCGTGCGCGCCCAGGCCTGGCGGGCGGCCTCGGCGTCGAAGCGCGGCGTGGTGTCGTTGTGGAAGCCATGCTGCGTGCCCGCGAACTGCTCGCGCACATGGTCGGTGCCGGCGGCCTTCAGCGCCGCCTCGTAGGCTGGCCAGCCGGCGTTGATGCGCTCGTCCTGGGCCGCGTGCACGATGTACAGGCGCGCCCGGATCGCCGGCACCAGCGCCGCGGCCGGCGCCGGCCCGTAGAAGGGCGCGGCCGCGCGGATCTCGGGCACGCGCGCCGCCAGCAGGTTGGTCACGCCACCGCCATAGCAGAAGCCGACGACGCCGAGCCGGCCGTTGCCGCCTTCGATCGCCAACGCGTGACGCGCCGCGGCGACGAAGTCCTCGTTCAGGCGGGCCGGATCGAGCTTCGAGAAGCGCTCGCGCGCGGCATCCTCGTCGCCGGGGTAGCCGCCCACCGAGCTCAGCGCGTCCGGCGCGACCGCGACGAAGCCCTCGACCGCGAAGCGGCGCGCGATGTCCTCGATGTGCGGGTTGAGCCCGCGGTTCTCGTGGATCACCAGCACCACCGGCCGCGGCCCGGCGGCCTGCGCCGGCCGCACGACCTGCGCGCGGATCGTGCCGTGACCGGCCGGCGAAGCGATGTCGATCCACTGCATGCGGATGCGCGCATCGTCGGGCCGGATCACCTGCGCCTGGGCGAACTTCGGGCTCAGCGCCGCCAGCAGGCCGGCGGCCGTCGTGCCGCCCACCGCAAAGCGCGCCGCGCCGTCGAGGAAGCCGCGCCGGTCGAGCTGGCCGTGCACATAGCGGTCGAACAGGCTGAGCACTTCCGGGGGGAAGTCGGCGGCGGTGGGTCGGCGCGAGCGGGAATCCATGACGGGGCCTTCGGGACGGATTGATCGAACCCGGATGCTAGGCCGAGTCGGGAGCCGGCACGCGCGGCAAGGTCACCGCCCGGCCACCCGCGCCGCGATCGCCTCGCCCACCGCCACCGTGTCGGCCGTGCCGCCCAGGTCGGGCGTGCGCGGGCCGTCGCGCAGCACCG
>JAUPTP010000132.1 GCA_030918015.1 Pseudomonadota bacterium | reverse complement strand
CAGCTGACCTGCGTCTTCGTCGATCACGGCCTGCTGCGCCTGAACGAGGGCGACATGGTCATGGAGATGTTCGAGGGCAAGCTGCACGCCAAGGTCATCCGCGTCGATGCCTCCGAGCTGTTCCTGGGCCAGCTCGCCGGCGTGACCGATCCCGAGCGCAAGCGCAAGATCATCGGCGGCCTGTTCGTCGACGTCTTCAAGGCCGAGGCCGAGAAGCTCAAGGCCAGCGGCCAGGGCCACAAGGGCGCGACCTTCCTGGCGCAGGGCACGATCTATCCGGACGTGGTGGAAAGTGGCGGCACCAAGACCAAGAAGGCCACCACCATCAAGAGCCACCACAACGTCGGCGGCCTGCCCGAGCAGCTGGGCCTCAAATTGCTGGAGCCCCTGCGCGAGCTGTTCAAGGACGAGGTGCGCGAGCTGGGCGTGGCGCTGGGCCTGCCGCCCGAGATGGTCTATCGCCACCCGTTCCCGGGTCCGGGCCTGGGCGTGCGCATCCTGGGCGAGGTCAAGCCCGAGTACGCGCGTCTGCTGCAGCGCGCCGACGCGATCTTCATCGAGGAGCTGCGCGCCACGATCGACCCGGCCACCGGCAAGAGCTGGTACGACCTGACCAGCCAGGCCTTCACGGTCTACCTGCCGGTCAAGAGCGTCGGCGTGATGGGCGACGGCCGCACCTACGACTATGTCGTGGCGCTGCGCGCGGTGCAGACCAGCGACTTCATGACCGCCGACTGGGCCGAGCTGCCCTACAGCCTGCTCAAGAAGGTCTCGGGCCGCATCATCAACGAGGTCCGCGGCATCAATCGCGTCACCTACGACGTCTCGAGCAAGCCGCCCGCGACGATCGAGTGGGAGTGATCCGCTGATGCGTTGACGCGACAGCCCGGCCGCCGGCCTGCGAATGGACGAAAAATCATGCAACCGCTATGCTGATCGCCGGCCCGGCGCAGGACGCTCCGGGCTGCCTTTTCGCTGTCGCGCTGCATGAGCCCGTCCTGATCTTCCGATCTCCCGCGCTGGCGCCGTGTTCTCGGCATGATCGCCTGCATCCTGTCATCGCCGGTGCTGCCCGGCCGGAGTTTCCGATGTTCCAGTTCGTTGCCGCACCGATCCTGGCCGTCCTCATGGCGTTCGGGTCCGGTGTCCGGGCTGACGAAGGGCGGGACATGGCCGCGTCGGCGGGACTGCGGGGCGAGGAGCGGGTGCGCCAGGATGAGCGTTCGTCCTACTTCCAGCGGTCGCGCCCGGTGCGCATTCCCCTGGCCCAGCTGCCGCCCGAAGGCGAATGCCGCCTCTGGCATCCGGAGCGGCTGGCCGCGCCGCCGCAGTCCGCATTCCGTTGCGAGGACACGCCGACCGGCATCGAGCCGGGCGCATGGCTGATCTCCCCGGGGCCGCGTGCGCAGGAGGTGCGGGTGCAGGTCTATGACGCCCGGCAGCCCGGGCGGGTGATCGACGCGGCGCTCTTCGATGCCCGCTCGGGCGCGATGATCCGCGTCCTGGGCCGCCCCTGACTCTACGGGCGCTGTCAGCGCGTCGTGGTTTCCTTGACGATGTACCACTCGGCGCCACGGCGCTTCCAGGTGAGCACCTTCTGCGCCTTGTCGGTCAGGTCCTTGGAGGTGTACATCTGGTCGAAGCGGGTCTCGACGAGCGCCGGCGAGACCGTGCGGCGCTGCACGTTGGCGATCTTCATCTCGACCGGGCCGCTTTTCTGCAGCAGCTTGGTGCGGTTGGCGAACCAGGTGGTGCGCGAGGTCGAGCCCTCCGGCTTGAAGCTGGCGTCGTAGAAGCTCAGATAGCGCGTGGCGTCCTTGCTGCCCCAGGTGGCGGCCCAGTCGAGCAGGCGCTGCGAGACGGGGGTGCTCGGGACCGGGTCGGCGGTCGCTGCGGTGGCGGCTTCGGGCGGAACGGATGCGGCGGCGGCCGCCGCCGGCATGCTGCTGCGCGCGCCCGGCAGCGGCGTCAGTGCCGCCCCCATCTGGCGTGCCCGCGCGTCCAGATCGGCCTTGGGCGTGGCGGTCAGTTCGGTGGCGCTGATCGGGCAGCGGGTGGCGGCATCCTCGCCGGCCTGCCAGTAGCGGCCCTCGGCGGGCTCGTCCTCGGTCGAGCCGGCGCGCGTCAGGCCGAGCGAGGCCACCAGGCTGCTGTTGGCCGCGTGGGTGCGGGCCCGCGCGATCTGCAGGTCATGCTCGGCGTTGACATAGGCGCGGCGTGCGCCATAGATCTCGTTTTCGGAGTTCAGCAGGTCCAGCAGCGTGCGCTGGCCGATGTCGAACTGCTGGCGATAGGCGTCGCGCACCTTCTCGCTCGAGAGCACATGGCGGTCGAGGTAGGTGAGCTGCTCGACCAGCTTCTGGCTGTCCTGGTAGGCGATCGCGGCGGTCTGGCGTGCATCGCGGCAGGCCTTGTCGCGGGTGTCGGCCGCCTGGTTGAGCTGGTTGGCCGCCTGGCGCACGCGGGCCTTGTCGGAGCCGCCGTTGAACAGGTTCCAGTTCAGCGCCACGCCGGCGGTGGTGTTGCGCTTCATGTCGGCGTTGCCATCCACGTTGCTGCCGGTGATCGAGCGCACGCGGGCCTCGACGCGGGGCTGGTAGAGGTTGCCTTCCTTCTCGCGCGAGACGGACTGGGCCGCGCGCAGGTTCTCGACCGCCGCCGCGATCGCGGCGTTGCGCTTGACCGACTGCTCCAGGGCGGCGCCGCTGGTGGCGGGCACGCCGCGCTCCAGGCCGCTGACCGCGGGCATCTCGACCGGCGGCAGACCGCCGGTCAGGCGCCGGAAGCGCTCCGTCACGTCGTGCAGGTTCGAGGTCTCGGTGGTGAGGTTCGACTCGGCCAGCGCCAGGCGGGCGGCAGCCTGCTCGAGGTCGACGCCGCGGCCGACGCCGGCGCGCACCCGCGACTGGATCTGGTCATGCACATGGCGGTGCTGGACATAGTTGTCCTCGGCCAGGCGCACGAGCTTGCGCTGGCGCTGCACGTCGATGTAGGCGCGCACGCTCTCGAGCGCCACCTGCTCGCTGGTGTCGATGAACTCGAAGTAGCGCACCAGGCGGGCATGGCCGAGCCGATCGACCTGGTTCATCGTCTGGAAGCCGTCCCAGAGCAGCTGGGTGGCCGACAGCGCCACGCCGGTGCTGGTCATGCTCTGGCTGGACGAGCTGTAGCGCTCGTTGATCCGGTTGGCCTCCGCCGACAGGTCCACGCGCGGATAGTAGGCGCCACGGGCAACATCGACCTCGTCGGCTGACGCACGGAAGGCATTCAGGCGGGCCGTGACCTCCGGGTTGGTGGTGATCGCGCGCTGCACCGCCTCCTTGAGCGGATCGGGGGTCTGCGCGACCGCAACCTGGCAGGCGAGAGCGATCAGGCCGATGGCGAGATGAGATGCTGCCTTGTTCATTGTGTCGTGAATCCTTGCGCTGGCCTTCGGATGGGACATTGATGGTGAAACACACTGCCTGCGTGTCTCTCCCGGTCGACACGCGGAGGGAGGTCCCGCCCTCGGAAGGAAATCTCTGGGCACGCGGGGAACAACCTTCGACGAGTATTCCACACCGAGTCGCTGGCTTCCAAGAAGTGCGCGAACAAAATCGCAATGTTCACTTCGGGGTCGGAGTTTTCGTGACTGACATCTACGCTTCTGACATCTGCTTGCCGACATGTCGGGCATGGATGATGTTCTGTCCACGTTGTTCGTCCGATCGATCCTCTGCGGCGTGCAGAGAATCGCGCAGGCCCGTGCCATGCTGAAGCGGATGATTCCTCTCACCCTGGCGGGCATGATGCTGTGTCCGTCGGCCGGCGAGGCCTGGGATGCGCCGCTGCTGATGCGGCAGGCGCAGCGCCATGGCGCGCGCACGGTGGACCTGGCGCAATCCTTGATCGAGACCGTGCAGATGGGGCTGCGCCTGGATGACGAGCGGCGACTCGAACTGATCAATCAGTTCTTCAATCGGCGCATCTATTTCCGCGAGGACACCGAAGTGTGGGGGCAGATCGACTACTGGGCCACACCCCTGGAGATGTTCGCGCAGGGGCAGGGCGACTGTGAGGACTACGCCATCGGCAAGTATTTCTCGCTGCTGGCGGCAGGCGTGCCGCCAGTGAAACTGCGGCTCGTCTACGTGCGCGCCACGCTCGGTGGCGCCGGGGGCGTGCAGCAGGCGCACATGGTGCTGGCCTACTACGCCACGCCGACCACCGAGCCGCTGATCCTCGACAACCTGATCGGAGAGATCCGTCCCGCGTCGCGCCGCCCCGATCTTCAGCCCGTCTTCAGCTTCAATGCGGATGGACTGTGGCAAGGAACCAACGGGCCGGGCTCGAACGACCCTGGGGCACGGCTGTCGCGCTGGCGTGATGTCCTGATCAGGGCCCGTGAACAGGGCGTGTTCTGATGTTGTCTGACAGGCCTGATTGTGAAAAAACAACGATGACGGATGTGATGTGATGACAATGCATGCAGACAAGGAGCCCCCATGTCCCTGATCCGACAGGTCTGGATCCTCATCATGGGCACCATCGTCCTGGCCACGGCCGGCAGCGTGGTGATGTCGATCTGGACGGCGCGCAGCTCGCTCGAGGCGCAGCTGTCGATGAAGAACAACGACAACGCGCAGACGCTGGCGCTGTCGCTGTCCCAGCAGCGGGGCGATGCCGCCTTGCTGGAGCTGGCGATCGCGTCCCAGTTCGACACCGGGCACTACCAGTCGATCCGGCTGGTCTCGCCCGACGGCCGGGTGAGGGTCGAGCGCAACATGCCCGTGGTGATCCGGGGCGTGCCGACCTGGTTCGTCGACCAGGTGCCGGTGCATCCCCGGGCCGGCGTGGCCCAGGTCTCGAACGGATGGAACCAGATCGGCACGCTGGAGCTGCGCAGCCAGTCGGCATTCGCCTATGCCGACCTGTGGGCGACGAGCGTGCGCATGACCCTGTGGGCGCTGGGCGTGGCGGTGCTGGCCGCGCTGGTCGGGCATCTCGCCGTGCGGCGTCTGCGCGGCCCGCTCGATGCCGTGGTCGACCAGGCCGAGGCGCTCACCCAGCGGCGCTTCGTCAGCGTGCCCGAGCCCGGCACGCCGGAGCTGCGCCGCGTCGCGCAGGCGATGAACATGATGGTGACGCGCCTCAACCAGGTGTTCTCGGACCAGTCCCAGCAGGTCGAGCAGCTGCGCCGGCAGGCCAGCTGCGATGCCCTGACCGGACTGGCTCACCGGAGGCATTTCCTGGCCGCGCTCGAATCGCACTTGGGGCGCGAGGATGGTGCGGCGGAGTCGCGGGTCGTGCTGGTGCGCCTGCTGGCGCTGGCCGAGGTCAACCGGCGCCTGGGGCATCTGCGCACCGACGAGCTGCTGCGCTCGGTCGCCGCGGTCCTGAGCGGCGCCTTGCCGGGGCATCCCGCGCCCCTGGTGGCCGGGCGGCTCAATGGCAGCGATTTCGCGGTGCTGTATCCGCAGGATCCCGGCTCGGTCGAGCTGGCGCCGACGTTGATGCAGCGTCTGCGCGCCGTCGTCGACGGCCTGCCGGAGGTGGCGCTGGTGATGTCGGTGACCACCGGCCGGCAGGACCGCCAGGTGGCCGAGCTGATGGCCAGCGCCGATCATGCGCTGGCCGCCGCCGAGGCGGGGGGGCCGTTCAGCTGCCAGGTCGACGAGGCCGGTGCCGCACCGGTGCCCGGCGGCGAGGATGCCTGGCGCCGGGCGCTGCTCGACACGCTGATGGCCGCCCGCCTGCAGCTGCAGCCCTATCCGGTGCGCGATGCACTGGGCACGCTGCTGCACCAGGAATGCCCGCTGCGGCTGCAGCTGGTCGAGGACGGGCCGCTCGAGCCGGCGAGTCGATGGCTGCCGATGGCGCTGCGCACCGGGCTGGGCAGCGATGTCGACATGGCCGCGGTGGCCTTGGCGCTCACCGCGATCGGGGCGGACCACCAGGCGCGGGGCATCAACCTGTCGCCGCAGTCGCTGGCGGATCCCAAGTTCCTGCCGCGCCTGCACGCGCGCGTGTGCGCAGCGGGCGAGGCGGCCCGATGGCTGTGGCTGGAGGTCGACGAGGTGGCCCTGCAGCGCCACACCGAGGCGCTCGACGAGATGTGCCGTCTGCTGCGCCCGCTGGGCGTGCGCGTCGGCCTCGAGCACGCTGGCGACCGTCTGGCATCGATCGGCCGCCTGCTCGAGGCCGGGCTGGACTACGTCAAGATCGCGTCCACCTGGACCGACGGGCTGGAAAGCGACGAGACCCGCCGGCTGTGGCTGCGCAGCTCCGTCGGCCTGCTGCATGGCGTCGGCCTGCAGGTCTTCGTCGAGGGCGTCCGCGATCCGGCCGCGCTGCCCCAGCTGTGGGCGGCCGGGGTCGACGGCGTGACCGGCCCGGCCATCCGCTGAAGGCCCGCCCCCGCGAGGCGGGGCCTTCAGCGCGTCAGGTTCCGGAGGCGGGATCGACGACGAGCTTGCCCTGGGTCAGCAAGGTGGTGATGATCTGCGCGTCGGTCGCGCCCGAGGTCAGGCCGAGGGCGGAGGTCAGGTCGACGCCCTGCAGCACGATGGTCTGGTCCTCGGCCGCGGCGCTGTAGGTGCCGTTGGTGAAGCCGCCGGTGGAGCTGACGTGGATGGTCGTCGTCGTGCCGCTCACCGAGAACTCCAGGTAGTTCTCCAGGTTG
>JAUPTP010000131.1 GCA_030918015.1 Pseudomonadota bacterium | reverse complement strand
CGGTCGTGCCCGCGCCGCCGGCCTGCGCCCGCCCGGCGCCCAGGCCGGCCAGCATCATCCAGGCCGCGGCCGCGCCCATGCCGCGCCGGCGGGTCGGATCGGCGGGAGAGAAGTCAGGGGTCTCGTTCATCGCGTCCATCCTTCGCCGTCGTGTTGCCCCAGACGCGGCGCCGGCCGGAACAGGCCGCCGGGCGTGTCGCCGAGCTTCGGGACCACGCCGGGCACCTCCAGCGCCAGCCCGTCGGCGGTGACGATGCGCTCGATCATCTGCCGCGCGCGGTAGTGCGGATCGGCGGCGATGTCGCGCACGGTGTAGATGCGCCCGACCGGCACCTGCACCGCCTGCAGCGCGGCCACCACCGCGTCGACCGGGCGCAGCACCGTCCACTGCGTGATCGCCGCGTCGATCTCGTCGACCCGGGCGACGCGGCCGGCGTTGCTGGCCAGATCCGGCGCCTCGGCCAGATCGGCGCGGCCGATGGCGCTCATCAGCCGGCGGTAGATCGAGTCGCCGTTGCCGCCGATGACCACCTGGCCGTCGGCGCAGCGGTAGGCATTGCTCGGCGCGATGCCAGGCAAGGCCGAGCCGGCCGGCTCGCGCACCGCGCCGAAGGCGCTGTACTCGGGCAGCAGGCTTTCCATGCAGTTGAAGACCGCCTCGAACAGCGCCACGTCGACCACCTGGCCGCGCCCGGTGCGCGCTCGCGCCTGCAGCGCCAGCAGCACGCCGATGACGCCGTGCAGCGCCGCCAGCGTGTCGCCCAGGCTGACGCCGGCGCGCACCGGCGCGCGGCCCGGCTCGCCCATCAGGTGGCGCATGCCGCCCATCGCCTCGGCCACGACCGCGAAGCCCGGCAGGTCGCGGTAGGGGCCGGTCTGCCCGTAGCCGCTGATGCGCAGCATGATCAGGCCGGGGTTGTCGCGCGCCAGGTCGTCGAAGCCCAGGCCCCATTTCTCCATCGTGCCGGGCTTGAAGTTCTCGATCAGCACGTCGCACTCGGCGGCCAGGCGGCGCACGTCGGCGCGGCCCGCTTCCGTGCGCAGGTCGAGCGCGACGCTCTTCTTGTTGCGGCTCTGCACCTGCCACCAGACGCTGGTGCCGTCGTGCAGCAGGCGCCACTGGCGCAGCGGGTCGCCGGTGCCGGGCGGCTCGACCTTGATGACATCGGCGCCGAAGTCGCCCAGCGTCTTGCCGGCGAAGGGGCCGGCGATCAGCTGGCCGAGTTCGAGCACCTTCAGCCCGGCCAGCGGGCTGCGCGCATGAGCGGCATCGGGGGAATGGGAAGGGGGGGCGGTTTCGGACATGGCGCCGAATCTACCGCGGACGCCGAAAACAGCAACGCCAACCGTTTTTGGCGGTTGGCGTCGATGTCGAAACGCATTCGGTGGCGCGCCCGGCTGGGATCGAACCAGCGACCCTTGGCTTCGGAGGCCAATACTCTATCCACTGAGCTACGGGCGCGGAGAGCGCGATTCTAGCATTGTTTGCAGCGCAGCGTGCGCGCAACAAGGCCCCGCCGGGCCGAGGACTATAATTCGGTGGTTTTTGCGCACCCGGCGCCGTCCCGCCAGCGCGTCGCGCCCTCACCGCTTTCCAACATCCCCGTGCAGCCCGAGGAATCCATGAGCCAACACCACGACGAGCCCCAGAGCCCGATCAAGACGCCGAAGCAGCTGATCCTGGCGGTGATCTTCGCTTTCCTGGTCCCGATCTTCGCGATCGCGCTGCTGGTGCGCAATGTCGGCACCAACCCGCGCGACGGGGCTGGCACCAACGCGATGGGCGAGCAGGCCGTGGCCGAGCGCCTGCGCCCGGTCGGTCAGGTGCTGATCAAGCTCGAGGGCGGCCCGCTCAAGACGGGCGAGCAGGTCTTCCAGGCCCAGTGCTCGGCCTGCCATGCGGCCGGCCTGCTGGGGGCGCCGAAGTTCGGCGATGCCGCAGCCTGGGGCCCGCGCCTGGGCCAGGGCTTCGCCGCGCTGGTGAATTCGGCACTGAAGGGCAAGGGCAACATGGGCCCGCAAGGCGGTGGCGATCACAGCGATCTGGAAATCGCCCGCGCGGTGGCCCACATGGCCAATGCCGGCGGCGGCAAGTTCGAGGAACCGAAGGCCCCGGAAGGCGCCGCCTCGGCCGCGAACTGATCGCCCCCTGCCCCTCGAGAAAGCCGGCCGACGCCGGCTTTTTTCATGCCCGTGCCGGACTCAGCACATGGCCGCAGAAGGCCGGCAGCGTGGCGCTGGAGACCTCCTCGGGCTGCCAGCGCCCGGCCAGCACCTCGTCGGCCGCCAGGTCCATGTCGGCCGAGGCGACCAGGCCCAGGCCGATCCGGGCATGGAGGAAGAGCCGCCCGCGCTCGTCGACCCACACCGCGCGCACGTCGCCCGCCGGGACCGGCTGGCCGGTGTGGGTCGTGATGTCCAGCCGCCCGGCCGCATCGCGCCGCAGCCGCAGCACCCAGGGCGCCGCCTCCAGCTCGACGAAGACCTTCTGCGGGCCGTTCTGGAAGAACCAGCAGCCCGTCTCGTCGGCCAGATAGTTGCGGCCGATGAACTCGCGCAGCTTGTCGTGCTCCACCCGGCTGCCCTTGGACTGCGGGAAGGGCCCGGCCGCCTGCGTGCGGTCGTCGCGCAGATACCAGTCGCCGCGCGCATCGAGCGCCAGCCAGCCGCGGCAGGCGGGAACATTCGGCCACTTGCGCAGGGCCGCCTTGACGATCTCATCCATGCCGCGGATCTTGCCTCAGATCCGCGGGCAGGCCCACCGCCCGCCCCTGCAGCCAGTCGCAGACCCGCTGCGGCAGCGCGCGCACCTCGCCCGGCCAGGCGCCGCTGGCAAAGCCGACATGGCCGCCATGCGCCGGCTGCCACAGCTCGACCGCGCGGCCGGCCTCGTGCGGCGCCGGCAGGCTCGCGGCCGGCACGAACGGGTCGTTGAGCGGATTGATCACCAGCGCCGGCACGCGGATCTCGGCCAGCCGGTGGCGGCTCGAGGCGCGCCGCCAGTAGTCGTCGACGCCGGCGAAACCGTGCAGCGGGCCGGTGAAGACATCGTCGAACTCGCGCAGGTCGCGCGCCGCGCGCAGCCGCGCGGCATCGAACAGGCCCGGATGCTGCGCCAGCTTGGCCAGCGCCTTGGGCTTCATCGTGCGCAGGAACATCGGGGTGTAGAGGCGCCGGTTCAGGCCCCGGCCGATCGCGTCACCGGCGGCCGCGAGATCCAGCGGCGCGCAGATCGCGGCGATCGAGCGCACCCGGCGCGCCGCCTGCCCGCCGCTTTCCTGCGCCCAGCGCAGCAGCGCGTTGCCGCCCAGCGAGACGCCGACCGCATGCACCGGCCCCTGGCGCCCCTGCACCAGCCGCGCCAGCATCCAGCCGATCTCCTCGAAGTCGCCGGAGTGGTAGGCGCGCGGCGCCAGGTTGAGCTCGCCGGAGCAGCCGCGGAAATGCGGCAGCGCGCAGGCCCAGCCCAGCTGCTCGGCGCGCTCGGCGAAGGCCTGCGCGTAGTGGCTGGACGAGGAGCCCTCCAGGCCATGGAAGATCACCAGCAGCGGCGCCTGCGGGCCCGGCGCCGGGCTCTGGCGTGGCTGGAGCCGGTCGACGTCGACGAAGTCGCCGTCCGGCGTGGTCCAGCGCTCGCGCGCCCAGACCGGCGGGCGGCCCGGCGCATGGCGGCGCGAGAACAGCGCCGGCCAGATCGTCTGCAGCTGCCCGCCGGGCAGCCAGGCCGGCGCCGGCGGCAGCGGCCCCGGGGCGGCGGCCACGCTCAATGCAGCATCGAGGGCTCGTCGCCGATTTCCTGCACCGCCGCCTCGCTGGCCGGGCTGGCGTGATGCACGATCAGCCGCCAGCCCTGCGGCGTCTTCGCGAAGACGTTGGTCGCCAGCACCCAGGCACTCTGCACGCCCTCGGGTGTCTCGATGCGCAGCTCCTCGAGCACATGGTGGACCGCGTGGTTGCCCACGACCAGGCGGCGCACCTGGGACAGGCGCAGGTTGACCCCCCCCTGGCCCAGCAGCGATTCATAGCCGGCACGGATCGCGTGCAGGCCCAGCAGGCGCGGCCCGGACGGATGGATGCAGGCGATGTCGTCGTCGTCGGCCCACACGGCCATGACCCGGTCGACGTCGCCATGCTGCAGCGCTTCGTAGAACTGGGCCTCGGTCTCGTCGGGGGTGGTCATCAGCGCGACCTTCGGCGGCTTGGCAATCATCCGGGTCTCCGGGGCGATCAGCGAAAGACCACGGTCTTGCGACCGTTGAGCAGCACGCGGTGCTCGACATGCCAGCGCACCGCGCGCGCCAGCACCACGCATTCCACGTCGCGGCCGACCGCGGTGAAGTCCTCGGGGCTGAGCGTGTGGTCGACCCGCTCGACGTCCTGCTCGATGATCGGGCCCTCGTCGAGGTCGGCGGTCACGTAGTGGGCGGTCGCGCCGATCAGCTTCACGCCGCGGTCATGCGCCTGATAGTAGGGCTTGGCGCCCTTGAAGCTCGGCAGGAAGCTGTGGTGGATGTTGATCGCGCGGCCCTGCAGGAACTGGCACAGCTCGGTGCTGAGGATCTGCATGTAGCGCGCCAGCACCACCAGGTCGATGTCGAGCTCGGTGAACAGCGCCTCGATGCGCTGCTCCTGCTCGCGCTTGACCGCGGCGCTGCTGCCGGTGGGCAGCGGCAGGTGGTGGAAGGGAATGCCATAGCTGGCGGCCAGCTCGGCGAAGTCGGGATGGTTGGAGACGATGGCCGGGATGTCAACCGGCAGCTGGCCGCTCTTCCAGCGGAACAGCAGGTCGTTGAGGCAGTGGCCGTGCTTGCTGACCAGCAGCATCATGCGCGGACGGCGCGCCAGGCTGCGCACCTGCGCGTTCATCGCGTACTGCTGGCGCACATGGCCGAACAGGCGGTCCAGCGTGCCGGCGTCGGCCAGGTGGTCCGGCGCCTCGAAGTGGACCCGCATGAAGAACAGCCCGGTCGCATCCTCGCCGAGGACGTCGCCGAACTGCTGCGAGTCGATGATGTTGCAGCCCGCCTGGAACAGCAGGCCGGAGACGGCGTGCACGATGCCCTTGGCATCGGGACACGAGAGGGTGAGAACGAATTCGCGGGTCATCGGCATGGTGCCCGGGATTCTACGCAGGCCCTGCCCGCCCCCGTCAGCGCACCACCCTCAGACCCGCCACCGGGTGATCGAGCTCACGCTCGGCGGCCTCGACGCGTTGCGCCAGCGCCGCGTGCACCCGCTCAGGCGCCACCTCGGCCAGGCAGCGGGTGTGGCCGAGCGGGCAGACCCGCTGGAAGCACGGCGCGCAGTCGAGCTTCAGCTCGTCGCGCAGCCAGATCACCTCGGCGCGCGCGTTCAGCGGCGGGGTGTGCTCCGGGCTGGTCGAGCCGAAGACCGCCACCTGCGGCAGGCCGAAGGCGGCGCCGACATGCATCAGGCCGGAGTCGTTGCTGACCAGGCCGCGCGCGCCGGCCACCAGCGCCATCGCCTCGTCGAGCGTGGTGCGTCCGGCCAGCACCTGCACGCCAGCGCCCGCCTCGTCGGCGATGCCCTGCGCCATGGCGCCTTCCTTGCCGGATCCCAGCAGCACCACCGGCTGGCCGGACTGCTGGTGCAGCGTGCGCGCCAGCGCGGCGTAGTGCGACGCCGGCCAGCACTTGGCCGGGCCGTATTCGGCGCCAGGCGCCATCGCCCAGTAGCCGCGGCGGGTCAGGCCCAGGCCGGTCAGCACCTTGCGCAGCCGCTCAGGGGGCAGGTGCAGCACCGGGTCCGCAACCGCGTCGCGCGCCGGGGCCGGCGCGTCCGGCGCCTCGGCAAGCGCCGCGTAGAACGCGACCATCGGCGGCCGCGCCTCGTCCGGATTCGGGCGGCGCCGGTTCAGCAGCAGCGGCCGGCCCTCGCCCTGGTAGCCGATGCGCTCAGAGATGCCCGCGAACCACGGCAGCAGCGCCGCCTTGATCGAGTTCGGCAGCACATAGGCCCGATCGAAGCGCCCGGCCCAGCCGCGGCCGAGCCGCCAGCGCGCCTTCAGGTCGAGCCGGCCATGCGCGAACGGCAGGTCGACCACCTCGGCGACCTCCGGCATCGCGCGGTAGACCGGCGCGACCCAGGGCAGCGCCGCCACCGCGAGCGTCTCGCCGCGCGCGGCCAGCGCCGCCAGCAGCGGCTGGCTCATCACCGCGTCGCCGATCCACTGCGGCGCCACGACCAGCGAACGCGTCGTCAAGGCGGCTGCCGGCTTCAGTGGTGGGACGGCATCTTCTCGCCGGCCTTCAGGCGATAGACGGTGCCGCAGTACGGGCACTTGCCTTCACCGCCGTGCGACAGGTCGATGTAGACCTTCGGATGCTGGTTCCACAGCGTCATCTTCGGGTTCGGGCAGAAGACCACGCCCGGGCCCTGCAGGTCCGAGGCCAGCACCTCGACGATGTCTTTCTTGTCGCTCATCTCGATCGCTCCTTCGATGCCTTGATGGATCGGAAATCAGCCGTTCACCGGCGTCAGCCAGTGCGCGTACTTCGGATTGCGGCCGCCGACGATGTCGAAGAAGGCCGACTGGATCTTCTCGGTGATCGGGCCGCGCGAGCCGATGCCGATCTCGATGCGGTCGAGTTCGCGGATCGGCGTCACTTCAGCGGCCGTGCCGGTGAAGAAGGCCTCGTCGGCGATGTAGACCTCG
>JAUPTP010000130.1 GCA_030918015.1 Pseudomonadota bacterium | reverse complement strand
GCCGCCGCCGCGGTTGGCCGTGCCTGACGTCGCGGTGCTGTTGACCGACCCGGCACCGCCCGCCCCTCCAGCCGCACCGGCCGTCGGACCGCCGCCACCACCCCCGCCGCCATACGTGATCGAGGTGCCGGTGATCGTGCTCGTCGTGCCGCCACCGCCGGCTCCGCCGGTAGCCGCGCCAGCGTTGCCACCCGCAGCTGCGGGTCCGCCGCCGCCACCCCCAGCGCGCTGGTTGTAGGTCGCGCTTCCATTGCCCGAGCCGCCGGCGTTGCCCGCGCTCGCGGTGCCGCCAGCGCGCGCCACATCGTCTCCTGAGCCGCCGCCACCGGACGCGCCGTTTCCACCGAGTCCGGTGCCGCCCGCCACGCCGCCGCCGCCGCCGCCCGCCGCCGACACCAGGGCGCCGATGCTGCTCGTGCCGCCGGTGCCGCCGATCGTGGTGACCGTGCCAGCGGTGCCGCCGTTGCCGCGGGTGACTGCCTGAAGCGACGAGATGGCGAGTCCGGTCCCGGCAAGAACCCGACCCGATCCCCCGCCGCCCCCGTAGCCCCGGGTGCCGCCGCTGGTGCCGCGTGCGCCGCCGCCACCGCCGCCGCCGCCGACCACGAGGTACTGCACATTGGTGTTCTGGGCGGGGGTGAAGTTCGCATTCGAGTTGAACACGTGCACGTTCCAGCGGATGCCGTCAATCAGGGTGTCGGTGGTGATCGTGCCGCCGGTGGCCGTGCAGACGGTGGGCGGGGCGGCAAAGGCGGGGCTGGCGGGGGCCACCGTGAGGGTCGCGAGGGTGCCGGCGCCCAGCAGGGCCGCGGCCGTGATGGCCACGCCGCTCCGTACTCGCGCCGATGTCATGCTGGTCTCCCGACCCGCTCGCTTCGCCCAGGACTATCCTGGATAATCCCACTTCAGGGGACGCTACAAGAGTACCCCGTCGAAGTCGGACATTCCTAGCGCCCGACCGGGTATCGGCCCGTCGGGCGTCCCGCTGCCCGTGGACGGAGCTAGGGAACCGTGTAGGCGAAGGCCGCCGTCGACTGTCCGAACGTGGTCGCGGTGCGGGCGTAGACCCGGAAGTAGTAGGTCTGACCGCTCACGAGGTCGCCGTTGGTCATCGGGCAGGTCCACCCGGAGTTGTTGGTCAGGCAGGCGGCCGGCGTGGTCCCGGTGACGTTCACGCTCGTCGACAGCGATCCGCGGGCGTAGATGCCGCAGGCCGATGCGTTGCAGGTGTCGTTGGCGGCCTGGTAGGTCACCGTGAAGGACGTGACCGTCTGCGACGGCGGCACGTAGGCCGGGGCCGCCCACGAGAGGGTCGGGGCCGAGAGGGCCGGCGAGGTGGGCGGAGAGGGGTTGAGGCAGAACTTGCGGTAGCGGACGATGACGACACCCGATCCGCCGGCACCGCCGTTTCCGAGGTAGCCGGCACCACCGCCACCCCCGGTGTTCACCGTTCCCGCCACGCCGGGACGGTTGCCGTTGTTGCCGCCACGGCCCCCGCCGCCCGTGCCGCCCGCGCCGAAGGTCGTCACGGAAGCGCCGCCACCGCCACCCGCGTACGAGGCCGAGGCCCCGAAGGCGGTCGTCGTGATACCCGACCCGCCGGCCCCGCCGGTGGCGGAGGCACCCGGCGACCCAGCGGCGCTCTGGCCGCCGCCACCGCCGCCCGACGTCGTCGCCGCGCTGCGGCCAGCACCGCCCGCGCTGCCCTGGCCGGCCGTGGCCGTGCCGCCGGTGGTCTGGCCCGAGACACTCCCGCCACCGCCGCCCGAGCCACCCGCCGACCCGGTGCTGACTCCCGTGTTGCTGCTTCCGCCACCGCCGCCACCCGTGGCGGTCAGGCCTCCGGCAACCGTGTTGCCCCCGTTCGTACCGCGCGCCGAGGTAGCCGTGGCTCCCGCGCCTCCCCCACCGATCGTGACCCCCTGGGGTGTGGACACGGTCGTGGGGGTCCCGACATTCGTGAGGACACCCCCGGCCCCTCCTCCGCCTGCACCCCTGCTTGTCGCGGCTCGACCGCCACCGCCCCCGCCTCCGATGATGAGGTACTCCAGGGGGGTCGCTTGGGCGGGCGTGAAGGTGCCGCTGGCGGTGAACGTCACGACGTTGTACTTCACGCCGCCGATGGTCGTCGTGACGGTGGTCCCCCCGGTCGACGTGCACGCGGCCGGAGCTGCGGCGAGGGCAGGAGCCGGGGGCGACGTGAGGACGGCGGCAGCGGTGGCTGCGGCCGCACCCGCGATGACGTAGGCCCGAGACGAGCGGTTCATGGGGCGGTGTAGCCGAAGGACGCGGTCATCTGGCCGATGCTCGACGCGGTGCGGGCGAAGACCCGGAACTGGTAGGTCTGCCCCGACACGAGATCGCCGTTGGCCAGACGGCACGTGCGACCTGGGTTGCCGATCGTGCAGGTGGCGATCGTCTTGTGGCTCACGTCCATGCTCGCCGTCGCCGAGCCGTTCGCATAGATGCCCCAGGACGTCTGCCCGTTGCCGGTGTAGACCACGGTGTACGACGTGACGCTCTGCGATGCGGGCACGTAGACCGGTGCCGCCCACGTGAATGAGCCTGCCAGTGTCATCGCCGCCGACGTCGGAGGCGATGGAGTCAGGCAGTACCGCGGATAGCGGATGATCACGACGCCGGAGCCACCGGCGCCCCCGGCGAAGATGGTTCCAGAGGTCGAGCCGGAGCCACCACCGCCGCCGCCGCGGTTCGCAGCACCCGCGGCAGCAACGCCGTTCACCGACCCGGCGCCCCCGGCCCCGCCGGCGGCCCCCGCCGTCGCACCGCCGCCACCACCGCCACCGCCGTAGGTCACGGTGCTGCCGGTGATCGAGCTGCTGGTGCCCGCGCCCCCGGCTCCGCCGACTGATGCGGTCCCGTTCGTCGCCGCGCCGCCGGATCCGCCACCACCGCCACCTGCACGTGCACCGATGAGGGCGTTCGGGTTGCCCGCCCCGCCCGCGTTGCCCGCACTGGCCGTTCCGCCCGCGCGGGCCACGGAGTCTCCCGACCCGCCACCACCCGACGCGCCGTTGCCGGCCTGGGGGACGGCCCGCGGGGATCCACCGCCACCGCCGCCGGCGGCCGTCACCAGGGCGCCGATGCTGCTCGTGCCACCGGTGCCGCCGATCGTGGAGTTGTCGGCCCCGGCCGCCCCGGCCGCACCGACGGTGATCAACTGCGACGACGAGATGGTCAGCCCGGTTCCGGCCACCACGGCGCCGGAGCCTCCGCCGCCACCGGCACCGCGGCCGGCTGCGTTGCCGCCGGCCCGGGCACCCCCGCCACCACCGCCGCCGCCGACGACGAGGTACTCGACCGCCGTGCTCTGGGCCGGGACGAAGTTCACGCCGGTGGTGTTGAAGACGTGCGTTGTCCAGCGAATCGCCGAACCGCCGTTCGGTGCGGTCGTCGTGATGGTGCCGCCCGTGGCCGTGCAGGCCGTGGGTGCCGCCGCGAAGGCTGAAGGGGCGGCCGGCGCGGCGATCAGGGCTCCGGCCACGCCGAGCACGGCGACCGGAACCAGCGCGCGACCCGCGCCTGACCGACGGGCCGAGGCCCTGACAGCGACAGGCGGACGCACCGAGACCCCCCTCAGGATCAGCATCGACGATGCACCCTCAGCATAGGCCGCGGGGCCGACCCACGCACCGAGACGCCGTGGCGGTCCGCACGTCCCCCTATCCTTTCCCGGTGAGCGAGACGCCAGTCCCGCACGATCACGGGGGCCCGGTGCTCGACCGGGACGGCCCCGTCTGGCACGGCGTCCTGCCCGGCCTGGGGCGCATTCAGATCGACGCCGACGGAGCGCTCGACGTGTCGGCCGCCGACGCATCCGAGGAGGACGAGACCGCCCTGCGCCACGGCTGGGGCGACCTGCTCGCCTTCGCCCACCGCGGGTTCTCGATGGCGCAGGGCGCTGCCGTCACCCGGGGCGGACGGCCAGACGGTTCGCCTGGGCCCGCCCTCCTCCTCACCGGGGACGCACACGACATCGCCGACGTCGTGCTCGTCCTGTGCGCACGGGGATGGCGGCTGCTGAGCGACCGCCCCACGCCCGTCGCATGGCAGGACGACACGCTCGTCGCGCAGCCGAGGCCTGCGCCGCTGGTGATCGCAGCCCAGCGCGCGACAGGCGCCGGCCTGGCCGGCCGGCCGGTGCGTGCCGGCTCGAACGCTGTCGCCGTCGCGGTCCCCAGGGCCGCCGAGCCGGCACCGGTCGCAGCCATCGTGCAGGTGCAGCGACGCCGTCCCGACGAGGAGCCCTTCGCGGAGGTGCTCGGCCAGCGGCGGTTCGAGCGCGCGGCCACGCTCATGCTGCACGGGGCGCTGGCCCCCGACCATGGAGCCGGGGATGCCGGTGCCGAGAGCGGCGAGGCCATGGTGGCGGAGCACGTGCGACTGGCCGCGCTCCCGTCCGCTCTCGTGCGCCTGGACGGCCCTGCCGACGAGGCCGCGGTCGACCTCCTGGTGGCCTGGTGGACAGCGGCCGGCGGTTCGCCGTGACGTCGACACCCGGCCCCGGCCGCACCGTCTGGCTCGCGTCCTATCCCAAGTCGGGAAACACCTGGGTGCGCGCGATCGTGACCGCCCTGGGCACCCATCCGCAGATGTTCGGGGTCGACCACCTCATCTCGGGCGCCCAGCCGCATCACGTGTCGATGGCCCTGGGTGCCTACGGCATCGACCCCCGCTGGCTCTCCTCCGACGAGCTCGACCGCCTGCGCGCAGCGCTCGCGCTTCGCCTGGGAGCGCAGCGCGCAGGCGACGAGGCAGCGCCGCCGATCCTGCGCAAGACCCACGAGGCCTACCGGGCCGGCGCCCCAGACCGGGAGCCGTTCCCGCTGGAGGCGACGCGCGCCGCCATCCTTGTGGTGCGCGACCCGCGCGACGTCGCGTGCTCGGCCGCCCCCTTCTTCGGGATCACGCACGACGAGGCCATCGCTGCGATGGCACGGCCGGCCGGCGACCTCGAGTCCAACCCCGCCCGCTCCCAGACGGCGCAGCCGTGGGGCACGTGGAGCACCCACGCCGAATCGTGGCTCGACGACTCTGTGCCGTTCCCCGTTCACCTCGTGCGCTACGAGGACCTCGTGGCGGACGCGGCGGCGACCCTGCTGCCGGTGTTCACGGCGATCGGCCTGACCTGCTCCCCGGACCAGCTCCGCCAGGCCGTCGAGCGCAGCCGGTTCGAGCGCCTGCAGGAATCCGAGGCCGAGCACGGCTTCCGGGGCACCCACCCGCGCACGCGGCAGTTCTTCCGGCGGGGCATCGACGGCTCGTGGCGTGACGAGCTCACCGACGCGCAGGCATCGGCGATCGAGGCTGACCACCGTGCGGTGATGCACCGCCTCGGCTACGCGCCCGGCCCCGATCTCGTGACGCCCTTGGACCTGCCCGCCCACCTCGGCATCCGGGTGCGCGAGGGCGAACTGCCCGACGCCCTGCCGGGCTCCACGTCGCCTCGCCCGTGGATCCAGGCCACTCCGACGGCAGCACTCGTGCGCTTCCGCGGCCGAGCCGGGCTGCTCGTCGAGCACGGCACCGACGTCACCGTCGACCGCGGCACGCGGGGCGCCGACGAGGTCGGCTGGATGGTGCAGGGCTGGGCGGTGACCCTGGCCATGCTGCAGCGCGGCCTGCTGAGCCTGCACGCGTCGACGGTCGAGATCGGCGACACCGTGGTGGCCATCGCCGGAGGCCGCGGGGCGGGCAAGTCGACGACCGCCATGGGTCTGCGCGACCGCGGGCACCGACTGCTCTGCGACGACGTGACCGTCGTCGACCTGCGCCCCGACGGCGCGTGGACGACGCCGTACTGGCGCAACGTGCACCTGCTCGAGGACTCGGCGCTGGCCGTCGGTGTCGACTTCGACGAGCTGCCGCCGCTGGGGCGCGGGCGGGTGAAGGCTGCGTTCCGTCCCGAGGACCCGCCCGATGAGCCACGACGCCTCGACCGCATCGTCGTGCTGACCCCGAGCGCTGCCGGCGGATCCGTCGCCGCAACCGCCGAGACGGGCGCCGCGCGCCTGGCGGCGCTGCTCGATCACACGATCCGCGACGGCATCGCGCCGCTCATCCTCGGGCAGGAGCGCTACTTTGCGCAGGTGGCCCAGCTCGCGGACGTCGTGCCCGTCACCACCGTGTCCCGACCCGGCGACGGATGGACCCTCGACGCCGTGCTCGACGCGATCGAGGCCATCGAGGCGGGCACGTGATCCGCGACGCCGGGCTGCTGCTCGGCTCGAGTTGGCGGCTGTCGCGCGGCCGGCTCGTCCTCCAGGTGGTGCTGCTGGTCGCCACCGGGCTGATCGGCGGTGCGAGCCTGCTGCTGCTTGTTCCGATCGTGAACTCCGTCGCGGACAGCTCGGTGTCGGTGACACTGCCGGTCGTCGGCGATCTCTCGCTCGGCGATGTTCCCCTGCCCGCCCTGCTCGCCGGCTTCGTGCTCCTCATCGCCATCCAGGCAGGCATCGCCCAGGCCTCGGCGGTGACGACCACGCGCGTGCAGCAGGCCCTCATCGACGACCTGAGGCAGGAGGCCTTCGCCGCCGTGCTCGCCGCGCGCTGGCCCTTCGTCCTGTCCCGCCGTCGCAGCGATGTCATCTCGACCATCACCGTGGGCGCGGTACGGGCGGGCATGGCCTACAACCAGATGCTCCAGGTCGCGGTCGCCGCCGTGCTCGCGGTCGTCAGCGC
>JAUPTP010000129.1 GCA_030918015.1 Pseudomonadota bacterium | reverse complement strand
TGCCCGCCGGCATCGTGCTGTCCCAGGTGCAGGACCAGCCGGTGGCGGTGGCCAAGTCGGTGGGCGAGTTCGTGCAGGTGCTGGTCGAGGCCATCGTCGTGGTGCTGGCGGTGAGCTTCATCAGCCTGGGCCTGCACACCCGGCCGCTGCGCATCGACATCTGGCCCGGCCTGGTGGTGGCGATCACCATCCCGCTGGTGCTGTCGATCACCTTCGTGACGATGTACTACTGGGGCGTCGGGCTGCACAAGATCTCGCTGGGCTCGCTGATCATCGCGCTGGGCCTGCTGGTCGACGACGCGATCATCGCCGTCGAGATGATGGTCAGAAAGCTCGAGGAGGGCCACGACCGGCTCTACGCCGCGACCTACGCCTACGACGCCACCTCGATGCCGATGCTCACCGGCACGCTGATCACCGCGGTGGGCTTCCTGCCGATCGGCCTGGCGCAGTCGACGGTGGGCGAGTACACCTTCGCGATCTTTGCCGTCACCTCGGCGGCGCTGCTGATCTCGTGGGTGGTGTCGGTCTACTTCGTGCCCTACCTGGGCGCGCGGCTGCTGAAGGTGCGCCCGCACGCCGAGGGCGCGTCCCACGAGCTGTTCGACACGCCGTTCTACAGCCGCTTTCGCCGCCTGGTGGGCTGGTGCGTGGATCACCGCTGGATCACGATCGCGCTGACCGTCGGCGTCTTCGTGCTCGGCCTGGCCGGCATGGGCCGGGTGCAGCAGCAGTTCTTCCCCGACTCGAGCCGGCCGGAGATCCTGGTCAACCTGTGGCTGCCCGAGGGCGCGACGATCACCGAGAGCGACCGGCTGGCCGAGCGGCTGCAGACGCGGCTGAAGCGTGAGGCCGGCGTCGAGAGCGTGACCAGCTGGGTCGGCTCGGGCGTGCCGCGCTTCTACCTGCCGCTCGATCAGGTCTTCCCGCAGACCAATGTCAGCCAGACCATCGTGCTGCCCAAGGACCTGGCCGCGCGCGAGGCGCTGCGTCGGCGCCTGCCCGAGATCCTGGCGGCCGAATTTCCCGAGGCGCGCGGGCGGGTCACGCTGCTGCCCAACGGGCCGCCGGTGCCGTATCCGGTGCAGTTCCGCGTCGTCGGTCCCGACCCGCAGATCGTGCGCGCATGGGGCGACAAGGCGCGTGCGGTGCTGCAGGCCAGCCCGCACCTGATCGGGGTCAACGACAACTGGAACGAGCGGGTCAAGGTGCTGCGCCTGGAGATCGACCAGGACAAGGCGCGCGCGCTGGGTGTCTCCAGCCAGTCGATCGCGCAGGCCACCCGCATGCTGCTGACCGGCACGCCGGTGGGCCAGTACCGCGAGGGCGACAAGCTGATCGACATCGTCATGCGCCAGCCGCTGTCCGAGCGCGACGCGATCACCGATCTGGGCAACGCCTATGTGCCGACCACCTCGGGCCGCCCGGTGCCGCTGGTGCAGGTCGCGCGCATCGGCCATGTCTGGGAGCCGGGCGTGATGTGGCGCGAGGGCCGCCAGTACGCCGTCACCGTGCAGGGCGACGTGCCCGACGGCATGCAGGGCGCCACCGTGACGGCCGAGGTCTGGCCGGCGCTGGACAAGCTGCGCGCCGACCTGCCGCCGGGCTACGACATCCAGATCGCCGGTGCGGTGGCCGAGAGCAGCAAGGGCCAGGGCTCGATCGCCAAGGGCGTGCCGGTGATGCTGTTCCTCACCTTCACGCTGCTGATGCTGCAGCTGCAGAGCTTCAAGCGCGCGATGCTGGTCTTCCTGACCGGCCCGATGGGCATCGCCGGCGTGGCCGGCGCGCTGCTGCTGCTGGGGCGGCCCTTCGGCTTCGTCGCGCTGCTGGGCGTGATCGCGCTGATGGGCATGATCCAGCGCAACTCGGTCATCCTGATCGACCAGATCGAGCAGGACCGCGCCGCGGGCGTGCCCGACCGGCAGGCGGTGGTCGAGTCGGCGGTGCGGCGTTTCCGCCCGATCGTGCTGACCGCCGCCGCGGCGGTGCTGGCGATGATCCCGCTCTCGCGCAGCGTCTTCTGGGGTCCGATGGCGGTGGCGATCATGGGCGGCCTGGTCGTGGCGACGGCGCTGACGCTGCTGGCGCTGCCGGCGATGTACGCGGCCTGGTTCCGTGTCGGACGGGGCCCGGCGCGACTCGGCTAGAATGTCGCGCTTTCCGGGAAATCCGGTGCAGGCCGCGCGGGTGGCGAAATTGGTAGACGCACCAGGTTTAGGTCCTGACGCCTTCACGGGCGTGCCGGTTCGAGTCCGGCCCCGCGCACCACATGCAGACGTCTTCCGGTTTCCTGCGCCGGACGTCCCTCCTGAATTCAAGCAACTGTAGAGCTTCAGAACATGGCTGTTACCGTGGAGACCCTCGACAAGCTCGAGCGCCGCATCACCCTGACCCTGTCGGCCGAGGAGATCAAGACCGAGGTCGAGACCCGCCTGAAGAAACTGGCCCGCACGGTCAAGGCCGATGGCTTCCGCCCGGGCAAGGTGCCGATGAACGTCGTCGCCCAGCGCTACGGCTACTCGGTCCAGTACGAAGTGATGAACGACAAGGTCGGCGCCGCCTTCGCGCAGGCCGCCGGCGAGGCCCAGGTCCGTGTGGCCGGCGCCCCGCGCATCTCCGAGAAGGACGAGGCGGCCGACGGCCAGCTGCAGTTCGACGCCGTCTTCGAGGTCTACCCCGACGTGGTCGTGGGCGACCTGTCGGCGGTGCAGATCGAGCGCGTGACCGCCGAGGTCAACGACGCCGCGATCGACCGCACCCTGGAGATCCTGCGCAAGCAGCGCCGCACCTTCAGCGAGCGCGCCGCCGGCGAGGAAGCCACCGACGGCGACCGCGTCACCATCGACTTCGACGGCTCGATCGACGGCGAGCGCTTCGAGGGCGGCAAGGCCGAGGACTTCCAGTTCCTGCTCGGCGAAGGCCGCATGCTCGAAGCCTTCGAGAAGGCCGTGCGCGGCATGAAGGCGGGCGAGTCCAAGACCTTCCCGCTGAAGTTCCCGGACGACTACCACGGCTCGGACGTGGCGGGCAAGGAAGCCGACTTCCTGGTCACGCTGAAGAAGATCGAGCAGCAGAACCTGCCGGTGGTCGATGACGCCTTCGCCGAGTCGCTGGGCATCACCGAAGGCGGCGTCGAGGGCCTGCGCGCCGACATCCGCAAGAACCTCGAGCGCGAGGTCAAGTTCCGCGTCGCCGCCCGCAACAAGCAGGCCGTGATGGACGCCATCGAGAAGGCCGTCGCCTTCGACCTGCCCAAGGCGCTGGTCGATGCGGAAGTCGAGCGCCTGGTGGCCAACGCCCGCGCCGACCTGAAGCAGCGCGGCATCAAGGACGCCGACAAGGCCCCGATCCCGGCCGAGATGTTCACGGCCCAGGCCGAGCGCCGCGTGCGCCTGGGCCTGTCGCTGGCCGAGCTGGTGCGTGCCAACTCGCTGTCGGCCACGCCGGAGCAGCTGCGCGCCCACATCGAGGAGATGGCGCAGAGCTACGAGCGTCCGCAGGACGTCATCGCCTGGTACATGGGTGACCAGCAGCGCATGGCCGAGGTCGAGGCGGTGGTCATCGAGGCCAACGTCACCGACTTCGTGCTGGCCAAGGCCCAGGTCACCGACAAGGCCCTCGGCTTCGACGAGCTGATGGGCGCCTGAAACAGGCCTGAAACCGAAATTCTGTTTCGGTGAAACGATCACAAGGGGCGCCTAAGGCGCCCCTTGTCACATGATCGGCAGACCCGCTTCGGGTGTTGAATAACGCCAACCCCCATAATCGGGTTCGTCGCGATCATCGCGGCCTCTCCCGGCTGGCGGTGCATCGTGCGAGACAAGGTGAATCACAAGGGTCCGCAATGAGCGCAATCGACACGCAGAACCTGGGCATGGTGCCCATCGTCATCGAACAGTCCGGACGCGGTGAGCGCTCCTACGACATCTACTCGCGCCTGCTGCGCGAGCGTGTCATCTTCCTGGTCGGTCCGGTCAACGACCAGACCGCCAACCTGGTCGTGGCGCAGCTGCTGTTCCTCGAGAGCGAGAACCCCGACAAGGACATCTCGCTCTACATCAACTCGCCCGGCGGCAGCGTCTCGGCGGGCATGTCGATCTTCGACACGATGCAGTTCATCAAGCCGCAGGTCTCGACGCTGTGCATGGGCATGGCCGCCAGCATGGGGGCCTTCCTGCTGTCGGCAGGGGCGCCGGGCAAGCGCTTCGCGCTGCCGAACTCGAAGATCATGATCCACCAGCCGCTCGGCGGCGCCCAGGGTCAGGCCACCGACATCGAGATCCATGCCCGCGAGATCCTCAAGACGCGCGAGCAGCTCAACCGCATCCTGGCCGAGCGCACCGGTCAGCCGCTCGAGAAGATCCAGAACGACACCGAGCGCGACTACTACATGTCCGCCGCCGAGGCGCAGACCTATGGCCTGATCGATCAGGTCATCAGCAAGCGCGCCTGACGCTCCTGGCGGCGCCCCTTCCCCTTCGACTCGAGGCCGCATCCCATGCCCGACAAAAAAGGCTCCTCCGGCGAAAAGACGCTGTATTGCTCGTTCTGCGGCAAGAGCCAGCACGAGGTCAAAAAGCTGATCGCCGGTCCGTCGGTGTTCATCTGCGACGAGTGCATCGAACTCTGCAACGACATCATCCGTGACGAGGCGCCCGGAGCCGACGCGCCGGCCGCCAGCAAGGCCGGCCGCGACGATCTTCCGGTGCCCGGCGAGATCAAGTCCATCCTCGACCAGTACGTGATCGGCCAGGACCAGGCCAAGCGCACGCTGTCGGTGGCGGTCTACAACCACTACAAGCGCCTGAAGCACATGGGCGGCAAGACGAAGTCCGACGACGTCGAGCTGACCAAGAGCAACATCCTGCTGATCGGGCCCACCGGCTCGGGCAAGACGCTGCTGGCGCAGACGCTGGCACGCCTGCTCAACGTCCCCTTCGTGATCGCGGACGCGACCACGCTGACCGAAGCCGGCTATGTCGGCGAGGACGTCGAGAACATCATCCAGAAGCTGCTGCAGAACTGCAACTACGAGGTCGAGCGCGCCCAGCGCGGCATCGTCTACATCGACGAGATCGACAAGATCAGCCGCAAGGCCGACAACCCGTCGATCACCCGCGATGTCTCCGGCGAGGGCGTGCAGCAGGCGCTGCTCAAGCTCGTCGAAGGCACGATGGCCAGCGTGCCGCCGCAGGGCGGTCGCAAGCACCCGAACCAGGATTTCCTGCAGATCGACACGACCAACATCCTGTTCATCTGCGGCGGCGCGTTCGATGGCCTGGAGAAGGTCATCGCCAACCGCTCCGAGAAGTCGGGCATCGGCTTCGGCGCCTCGGTCAAGAGCAAGGAAGAGCGCAGCATCACCGAGGTGTTCCGCCAGATCGAGCCTGAGGATCTGGTCAAGTTCGGCCTGATCCCCGAGCTGGTCGGCCGCCTGCCGGTGATCGCCACGCTGGGCGAGCTGACCGAGGACGCGCTGGTGCAGATCCTGACCGAGCCGAAGAACGCGCTGGTCAAGCAGTACCAGAAGCTGTTCGGCATGGACGGGGTCGATCTGGAGATCCGTCCGTCGGCGCTGTCGGCGATCTCGCGCAAGGCCCTCAAGCGCAAGACCGGCGCGCGGGGCCTGCGCTCGATCATGGAGCAGGCGCTGATGGACACGATGTTCGACCTGCCGACCTTCGACGGCGTCGCCAAGGTCGTCGTCGACGAGCACACCATCGAGGATGGCACGAAGCCGCTGCTCGTCTACCGCGAGCAGGCCAAGGCCAGCGCCTGAGTGATCCCGCGCCGGTGGGCCGGGGTGCACGAGCCCTTGCAAACCGGCGCCGCGGTCCCAAGATGGGACTGCAGAAAGAGAGGTTCTGATGTCAGGCCACCCCATTCTTCCTCCGGACCCGATCGCGCTGCCGCTGCTGCCCCTGCGCGATGTCGTGGTCTTTCCGCACATGGTCATCCCGCTGTTCGTGGGCCGGCCGAAGTCCATCAAGGCCCTCGAGGCCGCGATGGAGGCGGGTCGCCAGATCATGCTGGTCGCCCAGAAGGCCGCCGGCAAGGACGAGCCCAAGCCCGAGGACATGTTCGACACCGGCTGCGTCTCCAGCATCCTGCAGATGCTGAAGCTGCCCGACGGCACGGTGAAGGTGCTGGTCGAAGGCATGCAGCGCGCCACCGCGCAGAGCATCGATGACAGCGGCGAGCATTTCACCTGCGTGGCCACGCCGGTGCCGGTGCCCGATCAGGGCTCGCCCGAGATCGAGGCGCTGCGTCGTGCGGTCACCCAGCAGTTCGACCAGTACGTCAAGCTCAACAAGAAGATCCCGCCGGAGATCCTGACCTCGATTGCCGGGATCGATGACGCCGGTCGGCTGGCCGACACCATCGCTGCGCACCTGCCGCTCAAGCTCGAGAACAAGCAGCTCGTGCTGGACATGGTCGCCGTGGACAAGCGGCTCGAGAAGCTGCTCGAGCTGCTCGAGCACGAGGTCGACATCCTCCAGGTCGAGAAGCGCATCCGTGGCCGCGTCAAGCGCCAGATGGAGAAGAGCCAGCGCGAGTACTACCTCAACGAGCAGGTCAAGGCCATCCAGAAGGAGCTCGGCGAGGGCGAGGAAGGCGCGGATCTCGAGGAGCTCGAGAAGAAGATCGCCGCGGCCAGGATGTCGAAGGAGGCGCGCAAGAAGGCCGATGCCGAGCTCAA
>JAUPTP010000128.1 GCA_030918015.1 Pseudomonadota bacterium | reverse complement strand
GTGGCGGCGCGCGCGCAGGCGCTGGGCGTGGCCGCGCAGCCGCTGGGGCGCTTCCGGCTGACAGCGGCCGCCGCCGGGGCGATGCCCGAGCAGGGCCTGGTGCTGGGCTACGGTGCCACGCCGGACGCGCTGATCGACGGTGCGGTCGAGCGGCTGGCGCAGGCCTGGACGGGCGCAGAGTCCATGCGCGCCGGCGCGTGAGGCCGCCTCGCTATAGTGCTCGCCACATGACGCTTGCCCGAGAGTTGCCCATGCCTTCCTTGCTTCAGGCCGGCCTGCTGGTCCTGGGCCTGGTGGTCGCCACCGCGGCCCAGGCCGAGAAGATCACGGTCGCGGCCGCGGCCGACCTGAAGTTCGCGATGGACGAGGTGGTCGCCACCTTCCGCAAGGCCCACCCGGCCGACCAGGTCGACGTGGTCTACGGCTCCTCGGGGCGCTTCCACGCGCAGATCCGCAACGGCGCGCCCTACGACCTGTTCTTCTCGGCCGACATCGGCCTGCCGCGCGAGCTGGCCCGCGACGGCCTGGCCGCCTCCGAGGTCAAGCCCTACGCGGTCGGGCGGCTGGTGCTGTGGAGCGCCACGCTGGACGCCCGCCGCATGACGCTGGCCAGTCTGGCCGATCCGAAGCTCGCCCGCATCGCCATCGCCAACCCCAGGCACGCGCCGTACGGCCAGCGCGCCGAGGAGGCGCTGCGCGCCGCCGGGCTGTGGTCGCAGGTCGAGCCGCGGCTGGTCCATGGCGAGAACATCGCGCAGACCGCGCAGTTCGTGCAGACCGGCAATGCCCAGGTCGGGCTGATCGCGCTGGCGCTGGCGCTGAGTCCGGAGCTCGCCGCCAAGGGCGGCTACTGGCTGGTGCCCGACCACCTTCACGCGCCGCTGGAGCAGGGCTTCATCATCACCCGCCGGGCGCAGGCCAGCGCGCTGGCGCGGCAGTTCGCCGAGCATGTCGGCAGCGCCCCGGCCCGCGCGGTGATGGTGCGCTATGGCTTCACGCTGCCGGGCGAGGGCCCAGGCACGGGCCGCTGAGATGCTCGACGCCGCCGACCTGCAGGCGCTCGGCCTGACGGTGCGTCTGGCCGCGATCGTGACCGGCCTGCTGCTGCTGATCGGCACGCCGCTGGCCTGGTGGCTGGCGCGCACGCGCTCGCGCTGGAAGGCGCCGGTGGGCGCGGTGGTGGCCCTGCCGCTGGTGCTGCCGCCCTCGGTGATGGGCTTCTACCTGCTGCTGGCCATGGGGCCGCAGGGCCTGGTGGGGCAGCTCACGCAGTCGCTGGGGTGGGCGCTGCTGCCCTTCACCTTCGAGGGGCTGGTGATCGCGTCGGTGTTCTATTCGCTGCCCTTCATGGTGCAGCCGCTGCAGAGCGCCTTCGAGGCCCTGGGCGATCGGCCGCTGGAGGTGGCCGCCACGCTGCGCGCCTCGCCGCTGGACGCCTTCTTCACGGTGGCGGTGCCGCTGGCCGCGCCGGGCTTCCTGAGCGCGGCCATCCTGACCTTCGCGCACACGGTGGGCGAGTTCGGTGTCGTGCTGATGATCGGCGGCAACCTGCCCGGCGAGACCCGCGTGGCGGCGGTGCAGATCTACGACCATGTCGAGGCGCTGGCCTACGGGCCGGCGCACCGGCTCTCGGCGGTGATGGTGGGCTTCGCCTTCGTGGTGCTGCTGGCGATGCAGCTCTGGCGGCCCGGCCGCCAGCGCGCGCGCGCATGAGCGCGCCGCCGATCGAGGCCCGCTTCCGGGTCGACTGGCCGGGCTTCTCGCTCGACGTGGACCTGACGCTGCCCGGGCGCGGCGTGACGGTGCTCTTCGGCGCGTCGGGCTCGGGCAAGACCACGCTGCTGCGCTGCCTGGCCGGGCTGGAGCGTGCGCCCCAGGGCCGGCTGGTGGTGGAGGGCGAGGTCTGGCAGGACGTGCGCACCTGGCGGCCGGTGCACCGGCGCCCGATCGGCTATGTCTTCCAGGAGGCCAGCCTGTTCGATCACCTGAGCGTGATGGGCAACCTGCGCTACGGGCTGCGGCGGCTCGACCGGCTGCTGCGCGGGGCCTCGTCGCGGCGGCTGGCGCAGGCGGTGGCGCTGCTGGGCATCGAGCACCTGCTCGAGCGCCGTCCGACCCACCTCTCGGGCGGCGAGCGCCAGCGGGTGGGCATCGCCCGGGCGCTGGCCCTGGGCCCGCGCGTGCTGCTGATGGACGAGCCACTGGCGGCGCTGGACCAACGGCGCCGCCAGGAGATCCTGCCCTACCTCGAGCGGCTGCGCGACGAGCTCGACATCCCGGTGGTCTACGTCACCCACGCCCCCGACGAGGTGGCGCGGCTGGCCGACCAGCTCGTCGTGCTCGAGGCCGGGCGGGTGCAGGCCTGCGGGTCGCTGCAGTCGCTGCTGGTGCACCCCGATCAGCCGCTGCGCCTGGGCGAGGAGGCCGGTGCGGTGCTGGAGGCCACGATCGGCGAGATCGACCCGCGCTGGCATCTGGCGCGGGTCGACTTCGACGGCGCTCATCTGTGGACCCGGGATCCGGGGCTGGCGCCGGGGCGCCGTGTGCGGGTGCGGGTGCTGGCGCGCGATGTCAGCCTGGCCGATCAGCCCGGCGTGGGCAGCATCCAGAACGTGCTCGCCGGCGAGGTCGAGAGCGTGGGCGACGACGACCACCCGGCGCTGGCCATGGTGCGCGTGCGTGTGGGCGGGGCGGTGCTGCTGGCGCGGCTGACGCGCCGCGCGGTCGACCAGCTGGGCGTGCTGCCGGGGCGGCGTCTGTGGGTGCAGGTCAAGTCGGTGGCGCTGCTGGAGGGGGGGCTGAAGGCCGCTGGAGGCATGTAATAAAGTTACGAAAAAATCCGCATCAGGGTTGCGACGGACAGGGTTGTTCCGGGGAATCGTGTTCGTGCATCAGCGGGGCGACGCAAATGAGCGCAAACGATGACGCAAAAGCGCAATCGGTTGCAGCGGCTTGTTTTTGCCTCAATAAGGTGCATTTATGAGGGTGAAGTCCAGGGTTTTCACCGGTGTGACGCGGGTGTAAGGAAATTACATTCCTGCCGTGGCGCGACCCGCCTCGCCTTCCACCCACGCGAATCAGACGGAGACAGTCCCATGTCCATTTCCTTCCAGCAGATCGCGGCCGGCATCGCCCTGGCCTTCGGTACGGTCGCCGGCGCGCAGGCCGCCACGGTCACCATCTCCTGCGGCTCGGTCGGCCAGGACTTCGAGTTCTGCAAGAAGACCACCGAGGACTGGGCGAAGAAGACCGGCAACACCGTCAAGCTGTTCACCCCGCCGCAGTCGACCACCGACATCCTGGCGCTGTTCCGCCAGATGTTCGCGGCCAAGAGCTCGGACCTGGACGTGATCAACGTCGACGTGGTGTGGCCGGGCATGATCAAGGACCACCTGATCGACCTGAAGCCCTACAGCAAGGGCGCCGAGAAGGAGCACTTCCCGTCGATCGTGGCCAACAACACCGCCGACGGCCGTCTGATCGCGATGCCGTGGTTCACCGACGCCGGTCTGCTGTACTACCGCAAGGACCTGCTCGAGAAGCACGGCGAGAAGGCCCCGACCACCTGGGAGGAACTCGCCGCCACCGCGAAGAAGATCCAGGACGCCGAGCGCCGGGCCGGCAACGCCGACATGCAGGGCTTCGTCTTCCAGGCCAAGGCCTACGAGGGCCTGACCTGCGACGCGGTGGAATGGCTGTGGAGCCACGGCGGCGGCAACATCGTCGACGACAAGGGTCAGATCACCGTCAACAACCCCAAGGCGGCCAAGGCGCTGAACACCGCCGCGTCATGGATCGGCACCATCGCGCCGACCGGCGTGCTGAACTACGGCGAGGAGGACGCGCGCGGCGTGTTCCAGAACGGCAACGCCGTCTTCATGCGCAACTGGCCCTATGCCTGGTCGCTGGGCAACGGCAAGGACAGCAAGATCGCGGGCAAGATCGGCGTCTCCGCGCTGCCCAAGGGCGGCGCGGATGGAAAGAACGCCGCCACGCTGGGCGGCTGGCAGCTCGCGGTGAGCAAGTACTCGAAGAACCCGAAGGAGGCCGCCGACCTGGTCATGTACATGACCAGCAAGGAGATCCAGAAGGAGCGCGCGATCAAGGGTTCCTACAACCCGACCATCCCGTCGCTGTACCAGGACAAGGAAGTGCTGGCCGCCGCGCCCTTCTTCGGCGACCTGTACAACGTCTTCACCAGCGCGGTGCCGCGTCCGGCCACCGCCACCGGCCTGAAGTACAACGAGGTCAGCGCCGCCTTCTGGAACGCCACCCACGACGTGCTCTCCGGCAAGGAGAAGGCCGAGACCAGCCTGGGCAAGCTCGAGGGCAAGCTCAAGCAGATCAAGCGCCGCGAGTGGTGATGCCCTGAGGCCGCCGCCGGCCTCGCGCGGCGGCCTGTCTTCTGTCGATGCCCGTGTCGACCCGACCCCTGAAGGTCGGGTCGGGCCGCGCCTTTGCCCTGTGCTTGCCTTTCCCGGCCGGATCATGTCCTCCAAGACCCGCACTGCCTGGCTGTTCCTCGCGCCGATGCTGGTGACGCTGCTGATCGTGGCCGCGTGGCCGCTGGGGCGCACCCTCTGGTTCAGCTTCACCGACGCCAACCTCAACGACATGGGCGCCGCGCGCTTTGTCGGGCTGGAGAACTATGTCGGCGAATTCGGCCTGTTCGCCAACCCGAACCACACCGAGGGCTTCTGGCTCAGCGACTGGGGCATCTCGATCCGCAACACGCTGCAGTTCTCGCTGGTGTCGGTGCTGCTGGAGACCGTCTTCGGCCTGGGGGTGGCGCTGCTGCTCGACCAGGAGTTCAGGGGCCGCGCGCTGGTGCGCGCCGCGGTGCTGGTGCCCTGGGCGATCCCGACCATCGTGTCGGCCAAGATGTGGGGCTGGATGCTGCATGACCAGTTCGGCGTCATCAACGCGATCCTGCAGGGCTGGGGCCTGATCGACGCCAAGGTGGCCTGGACGGCCGATCCGCAATATGCGCTGTGGACGGTGGTGCTGGTCGACGTCTGGAAGACCACGCCCTTCATGGCGCTGCTGATCCTGGCGGCGCTGCAGACCCTGCCCCGCGACTGCTACGAGGCCGCGCATGTCGACGGCGTGCATCCGCTGCGGGTGTTCTGGTCGGTGACGCTGCCGCTGATCCGCCCGGCGCTGATGGTGGCGGTGATCTTCCGCCTGCTCGACGCGCTGCGCGTCTTCGATCTGATCTACGTGCTGACCTCGAACAACAACAGCACCATGAGCATGTCCGGCTTCGTGCGCCGCGAGATGGTCGACAACGGCTACATGGGCTACGGCTCGGCCGCCTCGACGGCGCTGTTTCTCATCATCGGTCTGGCCACGGTCGTCTTCATGCGACTGAGCCGGACGAGCGTCTCGGAGGACGCGTGATGCGCCGCTCTCCCGCCGCCACCGCGGCCCTCTACGCGCTGGCGCTGCTGGTCACGCTGGTCTCGGTCTTCCCCTTCGTCTACGCGGTCACCACCTCGCTGAAGACGGGATCTGCGCTGTTCTCCACCTCGCTGTGGCCGGAGAACGGCAGCCTGGCCAACTATGTCAGCCTCTTCACGGTGGCCGAGCAGCCCTTCGGGCGCCATGTCGTCAACTCGGTGGTGGTGTCGACGCTGGTGGTGGCGCTGTCGCTGTTCCTGGGCGTGACCGCGGCCTATGCGCTCGGGCGCATCCAGTTCAAGGGACGCGGCCTGCTGCTGACCACCATCCTGGGCGTGTCGATGTTCCCGCAGGTGGCGGTGCTGGCGGGCATGTTCGAGATGATCCGCGCACTCGGCCTGTACAACCGCTCGCTCGGCCTGGTGCTGCCCTACCTGATCTTCACGCTGCCCTTCACCGTCTGGGTGCTGACCACCTTCATGCGCCAGCTGCCCAAGGAGCTCGAGGAGGCCGCGATCATGGACGGCTGCAGCCCGTGGCGGATCATCAAGGACGTCTTCCTGCCGCTGCTGTGGCCGGCGCTGGTGTCCACCGGGCTGCTGGCCTTCATCGCGGCCTGGAACGAGTTCCTGTTCGCGCTGACCTTCGTCATCGACAACAACGAGCGCACCGTGCCGGTGTCGATCTCGCTGATCTCCGGTGCCAGCAAGTACGAGATCCCCTGGGGCAAGATCATGGCCGCCTCGGTGCTGGTCACGCTGCCGTTGATCGCCCTCGTGCTGGCCTTCCAGAAGAAGATCGTCTCCGGCCTGACCGCCGGTGCGGTCAAGGGCTGAGCCCGACCTGACCCGAAACCTGAGGATCCCCGTCCATGGCCCTGCAAGGCAACCCCGACTGGTGGCGCGGCGGCGTCATCTACCAGATCTACCCGCGCAGCTACGCGGACGCCAACGGTGACGGCATCGGCGATCTGCCGGGCATCACCGCGAAGCTCGAACACGTCGCGCGCCTGGGCGCCGACGCGATCTGGCTGTCGCCGTTCTTCAAGAGCCCGATGAAGGACTTCGGCTACGACGTCTCGGACTACCGCGACGTCGATCCGATGTTCGGCACCCTCGACGACTTCCGTGCCCTGGTCGCGCGCGCCCACGGCCTGGGCCTGCGGGTGATGATCGACCAGGTGCTGTCGCACAGCTCGGACCAGCACCCCTGGTTCGTCGAGAGCCGCGCCAGCCGCGACAACCCCAGGGCCGACTGGTACGTCTGGGCCGATGACAAGGACGACGGCACGCCGCCCAACAACTGGCTCA